>JAZFSI010000258.1:0-3334 GCA_036446075.1 Fidelibacterota bacterium | reverse complement strand
GTAATTTTTGTTTGTTAACAAGGCGAATATTTTTAGCATAGCCTCAATGGTTCAAATATTCAACGAAGTTAGCAGCAAAAAGAACAAGACTTGGTTGCACTAATGCATACTTGACACGACACAGAGTATTAAGGTTTTATAGTCCGGTTTCAAATTCAAGATCCTTACCTCTGAAAATCAGCCACCATCCGAGCCCGAGAAGCTGGTTGTGCTTTTTCTCCAAAATGTGGAAAAGGTGACTGTTATCAACAATATCTGCATCAGGTAAAGGTGCCGGTTGAGGATCTATTTTGAGATTGGCTATAAAATTATCCGCCACAATTGTTTGATAACCTATACCAAATCTGGTAGTTTCGGATCCGGTTCCATTATTATTTTTGTTAAACATTGGTCTGCCGAAACTGTGATATTGGAAACTGTCCGGAGCAATCAGATCTACGATAGTCGGAACAATGTCAATATGGCTGCCGGGGGTAGGGTCACTATTGCCCCGGGGAGTGACGAATTCCTTGCCGTATAGAATAAAAGGGACTGAAGAATGTTCGTAGATGGATGGTCTGGCATTAAGAAACTTGCGTCCGTAATGGTCCCCGGTAATGGCAAAAAGGCTGGAAGGATACAAATTTTCCAGAGCGTTAACAAACTTGCCGATTTCTGTGTCGCAATACCAGAAAACTCCAAACTGCTCCAAATCCATAAAACCGTCGGAAAGCGCCTGAATATCTGCCGGAATCTCGTTTAGGGGAAATCCTTTACTTTTTACGTCCAGGTTGTAGGGCGGGTGATAGCTTGTGGTCATAATTATATTAAAAGTTTTCTGATTGGCAGGCGTATTAGCCTCTACAAAAGTAAACAATTGTTCGTCTTCCACGCCCCAGACTCCAAAGGTCTCTTTTTCCCCCATGGCCGGGGCAGCATAAATTTGATCAATCCCTTGGGCCAGAAATAGATTTCCTATATTTTGCCAGGACAGAAAACCACCGTAATACAAACTTGTCTTATAACCCAAACGTTTAAAGATTTCCGGGGCAGAGGTAATGAAAGGTTCTTTTTTGGCCGCAATTCTGCTGATGTTTACGCCTGTATAGGGTATTCCCGTGAGAATAGCCGACAGGGATGCAATTGTGCTGCTGCCGGAGGGTAAAAAGTGGTTGAAGAAAATACCATTCCGGCCTAATGTTTTAAGATTTTCAGTAATTTTAAGAGATTTGTACTGGCTTAAAAAAGGCCAGGAGTCATAACTCTCCATGATTATAAGAAAAATATGATCCGGCAGTATGGTCCGGCTGGAGCTGACTGTTTTAAGGAGATAATTAGAGAGATCATTTGCTTCGGCAGCAGGCAGAACTGCAGAAAAATAATCCTGCGCAGCTTTTTTTATGGGAATATCTCCCAGAAGCCTTTTAATTCCCTCGGTTTTGGAATTTATTGACTTGAAATCATTATATGCGTATTGCAAATGTTTGATTGGATTCATAACCGTCTGGTTCAAAAAAATATCGGTGGTGATGTCGGACCATTTTCTAGTCGCCGGCCTTATCCGGAATGATCCGCG
Source organism: Fidelibacterota bacterium (assembly GCA_036446075.1). Classification (GTDB taxonomy): domain Bacteria; phylum Fidelibacterota; class Marinisomatia; order Marinisomatales; family TCS55; genus JAZFSI01. The sequence goes on along the minus strand of JAZFSI010000258.1, from coordinate 1,779 downwards.
TGCCGCTGCCAGGGTTAATAAAACTGTAACCAGGACAATTAAACTGCGCGCGTATATGCTTCGTGGTTTTGTGAGAAAATGTAATAAGAATGTAAAGGGGAGTTTCTGTAATTGCCGGATTAAAAAGAAACACAGGAATGAAGCGAGAATGAAAACCAGCAAATGGCCGAAAAGATTGTAGGATTCCAAAACAGTCTGCAGCACGGCTTGGCGATCATCGTAAAGGATTTCGAAAAGGAAATAATCGAATTGACTATCGTATTCCTTAAAATACGGGACAGTAACCACAAATGCCAGAGACATTATAATATACATGAAACCCGAAAATCCCAGCCGCAGATAATAACTTAAAAATGATAAGTTAAAAGGACTGAAAATAATGTTCGCCAGGAACGGGACGAGCAAAAAGACTGCAGCTGCAGCAGAGTCGTACCGGAACCCATGACCCAAAGCCAAAAATATATCACTTAAGACGGTGCCGCTGTCTAATTTATCATTAAAAAAGAAAATCAGAAATATTCTAAAGAGACCGAAATAAACAACGGCAAATATATAAGCCTGGAACTGCTTTATTAATTCCTGGACATAGTTTTGCCATTTGCTGTTCCCGGGCCTGCCCTTTGAGATAAAACCGGTAAAATTAAACGAGGACATTATTTACAATTCGAAGCATTGAATCATTTTCGCAGCTGTTCGTCCTTGTATTTGCCCAGTATCTTTAGCATATGAACAGGTTTTCCAGTTTGAATAAAGTCCGGATTTTTTCGAATGGCCTTAACATTCGCACGTTTTGTTTTTGGGGTCCAAGTCATAACTCTAAATCCCTTATCATGAGCTATTTTAATATCCCGGCCGGTAGCTATGGAACCGCTGCCGATTCCATATAAGTCCAATTCTTCTGCAATTGGAATTCCGGCGGTGATTCCTTTGCCCGTAATAAATTGTAAAACTTGTGTTCCGCTTTCCTTAAGCAATTTATGAAATTGAATATTTCCCGATTCGATCAATACTTTGTTGTGCATGTTATTATTATCTATCACCTGCTTAACTGCATGAATATATTGCCGGTAATAATCAATTAATATATCACTGCCGTTGGGATAAAACTTGCAATCGAATGAGAAAAAATAATTCTGAATATTCGGCAATCTTGAGAAAAGATTATTGGCTGTGATCAAATAGATATTTTGAGAACCAGAGTATTTATACGTGCAGCTGTCTATCTCTGCCCAGTCATAATCCCGTATCATCCCCTCACAATTAGTGTTTTTATTCAATTCTTTATCATGGAAGACAATTAGAACACTGTCCTTTGTTATTTGTACGTCGATCTCCGATCCATCGGCGCCAATTTTTAATACTGTTTCAACTGCTTCAAAAGAATTGCCGGGATATTTATGTTTTTTGCCCATGCCGCGATGACCCAAAATACTGATTTCATCTCCATTAAGATTGTGTATCTCAAAGGTAGGCAGATTTTTAGAGCAGGATAGAAAGAAAATTATAACACATGTAAGAAATTTGATTTTCAATTGAGAACTTTTTATGTAAAGAAATGATATTTCCAAAGCGGGCTTATATTTTATTGAACACTATGTAAATTGATAACTAAGGCAGGTTAACTCGCTCAAATTAGAACTGGCTGATATCCCGGCCGAATATTGCATTGATAATCCAATCCAAAAGTACCCTGATTTTATTTCTTAAACGAACCAGCCGTGTCAGATAAGCCGATCGCCAAAGCAGCCACACCCAGCGCCCGGACCCTTGGATAGCCTT
>JAZFSI010000257.1:0-8537 GCA_036446075.1 Fidelibacterota bacterium | reverse complement strand
GCCATCACATTATTGCAGAGCGCCAAGGGTCTTTCTGAGGTACGGTCATTTGACAGTATTGACAATGCTCCTGAGGAGCGTGAGCGAGGGATAACGATACAGACAGCGCACGTAGAATATGAGACGGACAAGCGTCATTATGCTCATGTAGACTGTCCCGGGCATGCAGATTATATAAAGAATATGATAACAGGAGCGGCCCAGATGGACGGCGCCATACTGGTAGTATCGGCAGCGGACGGTCCCATGCCTCAGACCCGTGAGCATGTTTTGCTGGCCCGTCAGGTAAACGTGCCCTCCATGGTAGTATTTATGAATAAGACGGATCAGGTAGATGATGATGAGCTTTTAGAGCTGGTGGAGATGGAGTTGAGAGATTTATTGAATGAGTATGAATTTCCCGGTGATGATATTCCAATCATTAAGGGATCGGCCCTGGCGGCACTTAATAATCCGGATGATGCGGAGGCGACGAAGTGTATAGTTGAGCTGATGGAGGCCTGCGATAGTTTTATACCTGAGCCCAAGCGTGATATAGACCGGCCCTTCATCATGCCGGTTGAAGACGTATTTTCCATAACCGGTCGAGGCACAGTTGGGACGGGACGCATAGAGCGCGGAGTTGTGAAGGTTGGGGACGAGGTACAGATGATAGGTATGGGTATAGATAAGAAGACAGTGGTAACCGGTGTAGAAATGTTCCGCAAGTTATTGGATCGTGGAGAAGCGGGAGATAATGCGGGATTATTATTACGCGGAGTGGCAAAGGAAGAGCTGAGGCGCGGTATGGTTTTGGCGGCTCCCGGTTCCATAACTCCCCATACGAAGTTTAAGGCGAATGTATATGTATTAAAGAAAGAAGAGGGCGGACGCCACACTCCTTTCTTTACGGGTTACCGGCCGCAGTTTTATTTTCGTACAACAGACGTGACCGGCGTGGCCTCTCTGCCAAAGGGGACGGAAATGGTAATGCCCGGTGACAATGTCGAATTAGAAATAGAATTGATTACGCCGATTGCCATGGATAAGGAACTGCGTTTTGCTATCCGTGAGGGCGGACATACGGTAGGTGCCGGTGTTGTAACCGGAATCAGTAAATAAGGAATATCCAAATGGCTAAACAAACCATCCGGATCAGTCTCAAAGCATATGATCATTCTTTGATTGACAAATCAACAGAAAAAATCGTGCGTACGGCGAAATCTACCGGAGCGGTAATTTCAGGTCCCATTCCATTGCCTACCAAAAGGACTATTTATACAGTTTTGAGATCGCCTTTTGTGGATAAAAAATCTCGAGAGCAATTTCAGACTAAAATTCATAAAAGACTGATCGATATTTTGAATTCAACACCTAAAACTGTAGAAGCTTTAATGAAATTAGATCTTCCTGCGGGTGTAGACATCGAAATCAGGGTATAATCTGATGCGAGGATTAATTGGAAAAAAAATTGGCATGACGCAAATCTACGGTGCCGACGGTATTCTGTATCCTGTCACGGTTATTGAAGCGGGTCCCTGCGTTGTAACTCAGGTTAAAACAAAATCAATTGACGGTTATGAGGCTGTACAATTAGGTTTTGGAAAATCTAAAGAAAAACATACTTCAAAACCTAAAAAAGGTCATTTTTCAAAAGCGGGAGTAGAGCCGCGCAAATACCTGGCAGAATTTGAGATAATAAGCGGATTTGAATATAAGACGGGACAGGAATTTGGTGCTTCAATATTTTCCGAAGGTGATATCGTGGATGTGACCGGAACCACTAAAGGGCACGGTTTTTCAGGTGTAATGAAACGCCACGGTTTTAAAGGCGGTCCCGCAACCCATGGTCAGCGTGAATATGACCGGTCACCGGGATCTATCGGTCAGGCCTCGGATCCTTCCAGGGTTTTTAAAGGAATGCGCATGGCCGGCCAATATGGAAACAAGCGTAAAACCACTCAAAATTTAAAAATTGTAAAGATTAATAAAGAGAATAATCAACTATTGGTCAGAGGTGCAGTGCCCGGAGCCTATAACGGAATTGTATATATCACTAAATAAAAATGAAACTAAATATTTTAAAATCAGATGGAAGTAAGGGCAGCATGAGTGTAAGTGATTCCGTTTTTGGAATTACTCCTAATGAAACGGTTGTCCATCAGGCCGTCAGCGCTGAGATGGCCAATAGCCGCCAGGGTACACATGCCTCAAAAAATCGTGCCATGGTAAGGGGCGGAGGAAGAAAACCTTTTAAGCAAAAGGGACGCGGGGTAGCGAGAGCCGGTACTATCAGATCACCGATATGGCGCGGCGGCGGTACTGTATTCGGTCCTAAACCTCATGAATATACTGTGCGCTTGCCGAAGAAGATGAAAAGCCTGGCGCGCAGATCAGTGCTATCACAAAAAGCGCAGGATAAAAATTTGATTGTGGTTGAATCTTTAGCTGTAAAAGCAGCGAAAACAAAGGAATTTGTTAAATTACTCGAAAATGTAAACTTAATCGACCGGAAAGTTACAGTGCTGGTTTCAACCGTTGATGAGGCTTTATTTTTAGCCGCCAGAAATTTACCTGGTATTTACGTCGTGAAGGCGACCCACGCCAGCGCTTACGACCTTCTCGACTGTGAGGTAATATTAGCCGAAAAAGCCGGCCTGGCCCTGCTGAATGAACAATTAATGGTGAAATCCTGATGTCGGATTATCAATATATAATTATCAGGCCATTATTTACAGAAAAAATGAGTCGTTTGGGAGAATCTGAAAGAAAATATGCATTCGAAGTACAGAAAAATGTTAACAAAATTCAAATTAAATCTGCTGTAGAAGCTAAATTTGACGTTGAAGTCGAAAAAGTTGCAACAATGAATAGGATCGGGAAAGAAAAAACAATGTCAGTCCGCAGCGGAGGCCGTACTATTAGAACCCAGGGATTTCGCCGTGCCTGGAAAAAAGCTGTGATTACCCTGAAAGAAGGTTTTTCTATTGATCTATTACAAGAAGACAAAGTTGAGTAATTATGGGTATTAGACAAATAAAACCAACAACTCCCGGAAATCGATTTGCATCCCGCTCAGATTTTGCGGAAATCACTAAATCGACCCCGGAAAAAAATCTAACAGCTGCCTTAAGAAAAAGCGGGGGCAGGAATAATAAGGGAAGAATTACAGTCAGGCATAGGGGCGGCGGACATCGCCGTCGTTACCGGATCATTGATTTTAAACGTAATAAATTTGATATTCCCGCTAATGTTTTCAGTATTGAATATGACCCAAACAGATCAGCCAATATTGCCTTGCTCCATTACGAAGATGGTGAAAAGCGATATATATTGGCCCCTTTCGGTATTAAAGTAGGGGATCGCATTTTATCCGGTGAAAGCGCACCTTTAAGAGTTGGAAATTCTCTCCCCATTAAAAATATCGCCGCAGGCATGACTGTTCATAATGTCGAACTAGAGGCCGGAAGAGGCGGACAGCTGGTACGGAGTGCCGGTGCGGCCGCGCAAATCATGGCTCACGAAGACGGTTTTACTTCTATCAAATTACCTTCCGGTGAAATTCGTCAAATTCATGGTAAATGCAGAGCAACGCTGGGAGAGGTCGGAAATAAAACCCATGAACAAATTGTGTCCGGGAAAGCAGGTAGAACGCGCTGGCTTGGATTTAGACCCAGCGTGCGCGGTGTAGCCATGAATCCTGTTGATCATCCCATGGGCGGCGGGGAAGGAAAAACTTCCGGGGGCGGACATCCCGTTACTCCCTGGGGTAAACCTACAAAAGGTTATAAAACCCGTAAAAAGAATAAAAAATCAAATGAATATATATTGAAGAGGAGAAAGTAGGATGGCCCGTTCTGTAAAAAAAGGTCCCTATATAGATCCTAAGTTGATGAAGAAAATTGAAGTCATGAATAACTCGGGAAAAAAGAGAGTTATAAAAACCTGGGCGCGCAGATCAATAATTACCCCGGAATTCGTTGGCCATACTTTCGCCGTTCATAATGGTAACAAATTTATTCCAGTATTTATAAATGAAAACATGGTTGGGCATAAATTGGGTGAATTCTCTCCAACCAGGATCTTCAGATTACATTCCGGGGACAGGAAATCTTAAGCATGAATGGAAAAGCAATAACGCGGTATATACGCCAGTCACCACGCAAAATGCGTATAGTGCTGAATGAGGTTAGAGGTCAAAATGTGGATAGAGCCTTGAATTATCTGCATTTTTCACCTTTGAAGGCAGCTACACAAATTGAAAAAACTATGCGTTCGGCTGTTGCTAATTTGCTGCAGAATACAAAAGACTCTCAGCCAGATCCGGACAACTTTAGAGTATCGGAATGTTTTGTAGACGGCGGTCCGTTTTTAAAACGATTCAGAGCCGCATCCATGGGCAGAATATCGAAATTAAATAAGCCTACAAGTCATTTAACAATCGTCGTCACCGACGAGGAAAAATAGGAGTTTCGTTTGGGTCAAAAAACACATCCTGTCGGTTTCAGGCTAATTGTTAAAAAGAATTGGCGTTCTTTATGGTTTGCCGGCAACAATTTTGCGGCAGAACTGGAAGAAGATGTTCGGATTAGAAAATACATCAAACATCGTCTTCCAAATGCCGGAGTAGCACTGGTAGAAATCAGCCGGACCTCAAAAAACGTGACTGTTACTATTTATACAGCCCGCCCGGGCATTGTCATCGGAAAAGGCGGTGAAGAAGTGGGCCGCTTGAAAAATGAAATTAGCCAATTGAGTAAAAAAACAGTACAGATAAATATATCGGAAGTTAAACGCCCGGAATTGAATGCGGCTTTAGTAGGTTTTAATATTTCACAGCAATTATTAAAAAAAGTATCATACCGCCGTGTTGTTAATAAAGCTATTCAATCAACCATGCGCATGGGTGCGCTGGGAATAAGAATAAATATTGCCGGTCGTTTAGGCGGTGCAGAAATTGCGCGCAGTGAAAAATTTTCTCAGGGGAAAGTACCTCTGCATTCTTTGAGAGCAGATATTGATTATGAGTTGACAGAGGCTCATACCCAATACGGGGTTATTGGCATCAAAGTCTGGATTTGCAACAGTTAAGCCACGGGACCTATTAATAAATGTTAGAACCAAAAAAAGTAAAATTCCGCCGGACTCATCGAGGCCATAGAAAAGGGATGGCCAAGGGCGGTGATTTTGTCGCTTTTGGATCTTTTGGATTAAAAGCCATGGAACCGGGCTGGATTTCATCCCGCCAGATTGAGGCCTGCCGTATATCGATTTCCAGAGTTGTGCGTAAAATAGGAAAAATGTGGATTAGAATTTTCCCTGATAAACCCATTACTAAAAAACCGGCTGAAACTCGGATGGGAAAAGGAAAAGGAGCGCCTGAATATTGGGTTGCTGTTGTTAAACCAGGCCGAATATTATTTGAGGTAGACGGTGTAGACAGAGAATCGGCTGAGGAAGCTTTTCATAATGCCGCCCATAAATTACCAATAAAAACAAAAGTTGTGAGTCGTAGGGAAATATTGTAAATGAAGAAATCAGCTTTAAGAGAAATGACCATAGCAGATCTGGAATTGCGCCTCAAGGATAATTTGGAAGCGCTTCAGAATCTGCGTTTCCAAAAAGCTTTGCAGCAATTGGAAAATCCGGTTGAGCTAAATCATCTGAGAAAAGAAATTGCACAAATAAAAACTGCAATAAAAGAATTTGAACTGGGCATTCGCCAAAACAACGAGGGAGCGACCACATGAGTGAAACAAGAAGAAGGCCGTCTCTCATGGGTGAAGTTGTAAGCGACAAAATGGAAAAAACTGTCGTCGTAAAGGTAACCAGGAAAATCGCTCATCCCATATATAAAAAATATGTTAAGCGTTATAAAAAATATTTAGCCCATGCCGGGGCAGTAAGCCCCAAAATGGGTGACATTGTAAAAATATCAGCCGTGCGGCCCTTAAGTAAAAATAAGCGCTGGCAGGTAAGTGAAATTATCCACGAATCGGTAAAAATTGGACAATAAAAGTGATTCAGCAGGAAACACGACTAAACGTTGCAGATAATACAGGAGCCAGAGAGGTTTTGTGCTTTAAAATACTGGGCCATAGTGGAAAACGTTATGCTACGGTGGGCGACTTGATAGTTGTTACCGTAAAACAGGCCACTCCCGGAGGCATGGTAAAAAAAGGCGAAGTCACACGCGCCGTAGTTGTACGCACCAGGAAAGAGATTCGCCGTACAGACGGTTCATATATTCGCTTTGATGATAATGCTGCTGTGCTTTTGACAGAGGCCGGTGAACCACGGGGAACTAGAGTTTTAGGACCTGTAGCCAGAGAATTAAGGGATGGGGGTTTTATGAAGATTGTTTCCTTGGCCCCGGAGGTACTTTAAAATGAATATAAAAAAAGGCATGACGGTGCGTATTCTAAAAGGTAATCATCGTGGAAAAGAAGGAAAGGTACTGTTTGCATTCCCCAAAAAAATGCGCGTAATCGTGGAGGGTGTAAACTTTATTAAGCGGCATACAAAACCAAGTCAGGATAATCCCAAGGGCGGTATAGTAGAAAAAGAAGCGGCCCTGCATGTATCTAATGTAATGGTTATTCAGGGCGGAACACCTACTCGTATTGGTTACAAAACTCTTAAAGACGGTAGTAAAATAAGAATTTCTAAAAAAACCAGTGAAGAAATTGTTTAATTAATATGGTAGATACAAATAAATCGAAAAAGACAGGAGGCGGAGCATACATACCTGCTTTACTGGCTAAATTTAATTCTTCAATAGTGAAAACTATGAGCAAAGAATTTAATTACGACAATCCCATGCAGGTCCCCAGATTAGCTATGATATCAATCAATATGGGTTTGGGCGATGCCAAGGATAATCCTAAAAAGATGGAAAGCGCCGTTTCTGAACTGGCTTTAATATCCGGGCAAAAACCAGTTGTCACTCTTTCCCGCAAAGATATCTCTAATTTTAAAGTCAGAAAAGGTAATCCGGTGGGCTGCAAGGTGAATTTGAGAGGCAAGCGCATGTATGCTTTTCTGGAAAGATTGATTAGTATTGCACTACCGCGATCACGTGATTTCCGAGGATTATCATTCAAGTCGTTCGATGGGAGAGGAAATTATTCTTTCGGTGTTAAAGAGCAAATTATTTTTACTGAAATCAATTACGATAAAATTGACAGCATCCGGGGTATGGATATCACTATTTCTACCACGGCCAAAACTGATGATGAGGCATACTGGTTATTAAAACATCTAGGATTCCCCCTGCGTTCTAAGCCGGTTAAATCAAACGAAGAAATTATTGAGGCGGTCTGATGGCAAGAAAAGCATTAATCATAAAAGCTAAGGAAAAACCCAAATTTAAAACAAGGCAATATAACCGCTGTTTTAATTGCGGTCGCCCTGATGGATATATGAGAAAGTTCGGTCTTTGCCGAATTTGTTTTAGAGAAATGGCACTTCGAGGAGAAATTCCGGGTGTGACCAAGGCCAGTTGGTAAAGGGAGTATGATATGTCAATGACAGATCCAATTGCAGACATGCTTACTAGAATTAGAAATGGAGCAGTAGTAAATAAACGCTGGGTTGACGTTCCTATATCCAATTTTAAAAAACGCATTGCTTTTGTTTTGAAACAGGAAAATTATATTGAAAATTTTATTTTCATTGAAAATGGGGTTGATTCTTTGATTCGAGTTTTCCTTAAATATGATTACAAGGGAAAATCCGTTATTACAGAAATAAATCGGGTAAGTACTCCGGGTCAGCGCGTTTATGCAGGCGCCAATGAAATTCCCAGAGTTTTAGATGGTTTAGGAATTTCTATTCTCTCGACTTCCAGAGGTGTTGTTTCTAATAAGGCTGCCAAACGATTGAATGTTGGCGGTGAAATTTTATGTAATGTTTGGTAAAGGCGTATGTCAAGAATTGGAAAAAAAATAATTACTGTCCCGGAGGGTGTAACTGTAAAAATACAGCCTTCTCAGATTGATGTTTCAGGTCCAAAAGGATCTTTGAATATAAAGTATCATAAAGATATGACTATTAAGCAGCAGGACAATATTCTGGAAGTCCTGCGGCCTTCGGATAATCGACTCCATCGCAGTCTGCACGGGACTACCAGGCAGATAATTGCGAATTGTATATTAGGTGTAACGGAAGGATTCAGCAAAGATTTGGAAATCAGGGGAATAGGTTATCAAGCCAATATGCAGGGTAAATACCTTGTCCTGCAGCTGGGATACTCTCATGATATATATTTTGAACCTCCCGAAGGCATTAATATTAAATCCGATCGAACAACATTATCGATTTCCGGTATAAATAAACAACTTGTTGGAGAAGTTTCTGCCAAAATTCGTTCCTTCCGGAAACCCGAACCGTTTAAGGGCAAGGGTATTCGATATAAAGATGAATATGTACGCTCCAAACAGGGTAAAACTGTAGGTGCGACCAATGCTTAAATTAAATTCAAAAGATATGCGCTTTCAAAGGCGCCGAAATCGCAGTAAAAGAACTTTAGCAGGACAAACGGATCGTTTGAGATTAGT
>JAZFSI010000256.1:0-6030 GCA_036446075.1 Fidelibacterota bacterium | reverse complement strand
TTCCGGTAGGCCCAGGTAAGCAGCGTAATAATTTGATCGGGACTGGAGTAATTATAACGAGAGACTCCTGACCCGTCAGCAATGCTTAATTCGGAAGTATCAATTCCAACCGTCTCTTCCAGGAATTTTTTAATGACAGTTAATCCAGTATTGGTGGATCCCTGTTGTCCGGAAGTGATTTGCACTATCAATTTTACAAGCATTTCAGCCGTCAGGTTATCGCTGTTTTTCATTAAGTTTTTCAGGCTTATGATCAAGGATTCTGATTTATGTACACCGATTAAATTTCCGTTCTCAGGTTTTTTACCGAGGGCCATATTATTAATTATGATTCCTTTTGATTCCAGCATTTCTTTAAAAACAGTTCCTGTAAATAGGGTAGGATTTTCAATATTTCTAAAAATCGTATCAGGAGTATCAGCAGACAAAATAAAACCCGAAGCAGTGAATAAATTGGTTCTGTTTTTCCAATCCCGGTCAAGTTCAAAAGCCTGAAAGTCAATAGTATCCATGACTGTAATCGAATGGTTCAGGATTTCTATATAGCTGGTTTCCGGGTTATAATTTATTAAGGCCGGTTTTCCAGGCGGGCCGGGCTTTATATAAAAATCCACACAATTATCATTTAAGGATAAGGCACTGATAGGAGCCGCATACCACCCTGCTCCCTCGTCCCACATCCAGCCTTTTCCCCAGGGTATGGAATCAAATTTAGTGGCATCCAGAATCAGGGAATCAAAAATTATACTGTCATAACTCACAATTTCAGCTAACGAATCAAGGCTTTTAAGGCTCAAATCCGGATCTCCGCCGCCCACCAGATATATATTATTCTGGTACCGAAATACTGCTGTTTTATAAGTGAATCCTGTATCAATCAAAGCCAGGGCAGTTATGGCAGTAAAGAGTTTAAGATTGCTGGCGGGATTGAACAGGGAAGAGGCATTCATTTCATATAATGTATTCCCCGTTTCCAAAGATTTTACTTTTATACCCATATTTGTAGACAGTGTGGAATTCAGTATGGCCCGGTTTATTTTGGTTTTGATGGAGTAAGATCCTGAAGTCAGGTAAATCCGGGGAACCTGCGTACAGGCACATAAGATTAAAACTAATAATAAATAAATTTTCCTAATCATACAGGAGGTAGGGTAAAGTCCGTTTTTTAAATTCATTTTCTAAAGTTTTGAATTTTTCTACTGTAACCGGATTTAATTCCCGGGGAAATTCTGAATCTCCCCATAATCTTTTTACACCGGATGCCTTGATTTCAACTTGCTCGGGGTAAAGCTCCTGAATTTTATTGATTATGGCCAGTCCCGCATAAACACTTTTGAATACGTTACGATCTATGAGCATTATTTCAACACCGCTGCATTTCTGTCCTTCGAATTTGGGATTGAAAGCCATGCCTTTAATTTCCCGCGGGACAAAAGTTATTGGTTTAAAAACAAGTCCAGGCAAGTGCAGATCGTTGAGCTGTACAGCCAGTAATTTTCCATCTATCCAGGGTGCGCCGATCCACTTGAAGGGAAACCTGGTGCCCCGCCCTTCGCTGATATTGGTAGCTTCTAAAAGACATAAACCTGGATAAATAATTGCAGTTATTAAATCAGGTATATTTGGTGACGGTTTTTTCCATAAAAGATCTGTTTGATCGTACCATAAATTCCGGTTCCAGCCCCGCATGGGGATAACTTCAAGAGCAGGAACCTCATTTATCCATTTCTCGCCTGAAATCATGCGGGCCATTTCTCCCACCGTTAATCCGTACCGGATAGGGATGGGGTAGTAGCCCACAAAAGATTGAAATTCAAGGTTTAAGGGAGGGCCTTCTACATGTCTTCCGGTAATGGGGTTCGGTCGATCCAAAACTAATACAGGTATGCCGGCTTCAGCTGCGGCCTCCATTACCATCCCCAGAGTAGAAATATAAGTATAAAATCTTGCTCCAATATCCTGGATATCATAAATAATCAAATCCAGACCGCGTAGGGATTCAGGATCAGGTTTCCGGTTTTTTCCGTACAGGCTGACAAGGGGGGGCAGAGAACGCAATTCGCCTTTGTATTCTACTTTTTCACCGTTAGCCGCTTCCCCAAAAAGACCATGCTCAGGAGAAAAAATTATTTTAAGATCAACATTTTCCAGAGCTAAAAAACGTTCAAAATTGGGCTGTCCTGCATGGTCAATTCCGGACAAGTTAGTGACCAGTCCGATGGATTTCCCCTCAATTTCGTCCATCCGGGAATCCAGCAGAACATCCAGGCCAGTGCGTACTTTGGATATATTATGCGGGATGGCGGTTTTTTCAGCCGCAGCTTCTGATTGAAGCTGGTGGATGGATTTTCTTGGTACGGTGCATGCCAATAAAATTATCAGAAACCCTAATTTTAGAAATGTAATTTTCATTTTAATAGAGTGAATTTTTTGGTTTGAAATCGGGCTCCCTGCTGTAATTTTGCCAGATAAAGTCCGGAAGATGCTTTTTCTCCATTATAAAATCTACCATTCCAGCGGACTTTATTATCTTTTGAACCCGGTGAAATTTTCCTGTTAAACACTTCGCGGCCGAGCAGGTCAAGAATTTTTAAAGAGACTTCGGTATCAATATTGCCGATGCGGAATTCAATTGTGACAGCATTATTGGAAGGATTCGGGTAAATGTTCGAAATTGATAACCGGTCCGGTAAGGCGGGATCTTCAGAAGTAACAGAGACGGTAGGACCTTCCAGATAATCTAAAATTTTAAGCATGGTTTCATTTCGAACTTCCACGGGGTAGATGGATTCAAAACCAAAAGCCAGATAAACCAGGGCCGCTTCCCGGAAACTGTTCCCGAACCAGCCCCTGTAGGCGATTCCGGCACCGCCATTGGAATCATAATCTGTCCCGCCATACTTAAGAATTAATTCGGCCTGACCCAGGGGTTTAATACCATCGGGCCAGTCCACATCGTAAGTACCATGAGATCCATCATCAAAATTCAGCTGCACTCCATCTAAAAAACTGCCCGATACTCCCTGAGCCGAATATGTTCCCTGGCGGCCTGCCGCTGCATCTGTAATATACTCAGCTTTGAGAAAATTCGCATAGAAGAGCAGATCATCGGAGCTGCCCTTTTCATCCAGGTCGTAGCCCACTTCGCTGCCGGAGATAATTAAATTTCCGCCTTGGATTAAATATTCTTCTATTAATTTCTGCTCTTGAGAAGAGAAACTGCCCGTGGCCGTTGCTTCCTCGCCCAGGATCCAGTCAACTATTTTGTAATCATTCAGATTGATGCGGCCTGAAATAACCGCTTCGTTGCTGGCCGAATCAAAATAATAACCTGCAGCCTGGATGGCCGAACCATGCTGAAGAATAAAATCGAAAGTATTATTGGTGCCGCTGACCCGGTCGAATCCATTAACAATCAAAACTTCAGCCGGACTAACGGATGGGACTACTCCCAGCAACTCAGTAAAACTGCTTTCGCCCTGATCATTTCCGCTTTTTATTTTTAAAAAATATGTTTCGTCTTGATTTAGATTATCCATAATAATCGGGCGGGAGGTAAAAATGCCCAAAGATTCAACCGAATCGGATTCAAGAAAGCGGCGTTCTACCGCATAGTAGTCTGCCGATTCAGAACCGGAAAAATCCAGGACTACTAAACCCGAACCCCAATTTACCTGAGAATATTCATTGGGAATTGAAGGGCTTGTGCTTTTCCCGAATTTGTTTTTCAGAGCTTCCCACAGGTCCGTGTAACCCTGGTCGTATCCCAGAGCCCACATGCCCACACCGCCCAAATCTTTTTCTATGGCAAAATCATATTTAAGGCTTAAGGAAGTGGAATCGTCGTACCAGCCCTGCCGACCCGTATAATAATACCAGGGGGTTTGAGACTCAGCGTGCCAGCGTTTTCCGTAAGAAAGAGCCCGGGATTCAGCTGTATTAAATAAAACTGCAGAACCTTCACCGGTAACATTGGTGCCTGCATCGGAAGAATTAACGGGCCATTCATAACCGTAATATGGATTGCCTAAAATTAATTTTTCCGCTTGGCTCCCGGTTATTGTTAAATAATCATTTATCGTGTTGGTAATATTATATGTGCCCCCGCTTAAGGGAGCCACAGGTCCGGTGGTGGAACTGCCTTTCCAGTGGTAATCATAGCCCATAATGAATAAGCCGTCGCTTACGGCAGCCAGCTGGTTATAATCCCAGGCTGCGCTCCAATCTACGGCAGGCATGGCCAGGGTTACCTCGGAACCGGATAAAGAATCGTGGAATACTTTGGTAAGGGAGCTGATAAAGGTCACCATATTTGTTTTTTGGGAGGCGGGCATAAGTTCAAAATCTACATTTACACCATCGGCTCCAGCATTTTTAACTTGCTCAAGAAGATTGTTAATCAGCCTGGTCCGGTTATCGCTGTTACTTAAAAGCGTAGTTAAATTATCATTACTGAACAAAGAAACTGTCAGTACAACTTTTACGCCGTTTTCGTGGGCCTTATTGATCATGTCCGCAGGCGGCCAGCCGTGCAGATTGTTCAAAGCACCCTCACCAGAAGCTTCGGCGCTGAAATAGGCAATTGTGGTGAGCAGATCGTAGTTATAATATAACCAGGAAGTTCCCTGCCAATAGGGATGGTAGCCGAATATTTTTTTTGATGGTGCAGCTGTTCTCAGTTGCAGCGGCAATACAGGATCCGAAGATAATTTATAAGCCGGCTCTGCGAAATTTTCCCGATGCCATTCCAGTTCCAATTGATGAATGGAAGGATAATTCTGGGCTAGGGCTGCTGCCGTAAATAAAACCAGGACAATGTTTCTATACATTACAATTTTTATATAGATCCTGAATTGTTTCCCTGTTTCGCAGGAGCGAATGTGTACTGTTTTCCACAAGAACTTCAGCCGGCCGGGGACGTCCGTTAAAATTATGGGACATGGCATATCCGTAAGCGCCTGCATCCATAAGGGCGATGAGATCACCTTCATAGACCTGGGGAAAAGCCCGGTTTACAGCTAAGCGGTCTGTATTTTCGCAAATCGGTCCCGTAAAATCAAACTTGCCCACCGCTTCAGAGTCTAGGGCGCCGATCTTATACAGGCGCTGATAAGCACCATAGAGAGCAGGTCGCATAAATGTTTCCATGCCCCCGTCCAGGCCGATGTACTGTTTATAACTTTTTTTAACCCCGTTCACTCTAGTCAGAAGAATTCCAGCATCTCCCACCAGGATTTTTCCGGGCTCTATCCATAAAGACGGAGTATCAGGATCTTCCATCGTATAATTTGAATAAAATTCCTGACTTAGTTTTTTGAATACTCTATTAAGATCTAGAGGTGTTTGCAAATCTTCATAGGGTATTCCAAATCCGCCCCCTATACTCAGGAATGAAAAATGAATATCCAGTTCTTTTTCAATATTTCGGGCAGCTGTTATAATTGCCTTCAGAAGCTCCGGAAAATATGATTCATCCAATACTCCGGATCCGGCCATGCATTGAATTCCAAATTTATTAAATCCAGCTTTTTTGGCCCGGGCATACGCCTCGTTAATTTTAAACTCAGGGATGCCGAATTTCGCCTCTTTGCCTGCTGTAACTATCTGGGAAAATGTACCTTTCCCGAATCCCGGGTTTAATCTGAAGGAAATTTCGCGGCTGTCTGGAAATTCAATCAGCCTGTCGAGGGAAGTTATATCATCCAGATTAAGACGGCAGTTTTTTTGGACAGCCAGGAGTAAATCTTCGCAGCTTTCATAATTTCCTGTATAAATACAATCCTTTAGATCAATTCCTGCCAGTTCAGCCGCATACATTTCACCAGGACTGGAACAATCTCCGCCTAAAGAAGGCAGAATTTCTTTCATTATGCGTAATAAATTCGGATTGCTGTTTGCTTTAACGGCATAACAAATGTGATATTTTTTAAAATTTACAGCCAGGGCCTGATCCAGGCGATTAAGATTTGCTGCCAGACGATCTTTTGAATATATATACAAGGGAGTTCCATAAGTACGGGCTAATTCTTC
>JAZFSI010000255.1:0-3986 GCA_036446075.1 Fidelibacterota bacterium | reverse complement strand
AGTTGATATACACGGGACCTGAGTTTTCCTGACTTGACCGGAGCATATTTATTTACCGCTTCAATCCAGATCAAGGTTGTATCCACAAGTGTATTCTCTCCTGTCAGAACAGAACATAATTTATCATCAGATAATATGGAAACAGATGTTCCGGGAACAACCAGTTTATAGGGCAGGGAAAATTGGATTTCTCTGGTAATGGAACCCTTTAAAAGAACTGAAATATTTTCTACATTTAAAAAAGCTGCTGCCGGTATGGGAGCACTTATAAATACAGCAGGCTGGATTTTTAATAAATTTATATTTTGATAAAGTTCAGAACTTTTAAGCTGGAGCGAAACATCTTCGGAAATGATTTGACTAAGCTGGGCCTGAACAACTATGCCGGCCTCCAAATGGGAAATTTTTAGATCCACGCCAACGGTTAAATAGTCGGAATATAAATTTGATTTTTCCCAGTGGAAGGGCAAAGAATGTCCGCCGGTTCCATCGATAGCTTTAAATTGCAGTGAACTCTTCTCTACTTGCGCCCGGGGCATGGTCAGGATTATTTTTTGATTTATTAATTTGGAATCAAGAATATTCACTTTTCTATCTGCAAAACCAAAAGTTGTAAAACTGTAACAGATGATATTATTCAGATTAATTTCCGGGTCCAGGGCTCGAATTTCAAAAGTTATGGTTTGAGCAGTCTGCCGGATTGCCCTGGCAGATATTTCGAAAGGCGGTTTTACGACAAGCGTGCCTACCGCAGCTGCCTTTTTACCGCCGGCATCCTTAACAATTATCCGCAGAGAGTGATAACCGGATTTCAAGTTAATAATTCCCAGGGTTGTATCCGGGGAAAAGGGCAGAGCCGGTTTGTGCTGTAAACTATAAAGTTTTATAAAATTGCCCATATTCAGGCGGGCCAGGCCATAATCCCTGACAAAATTTACCGTTGTCATTTGATCATAATCCAAGCGCTCAAAGCTTAAGGCAAAGTTTGGTTTTTCGTCCACAAAAAGTTCAAATTCGTATGGTTGATACAGGTTAGAAGCGCCCTGGCGTTTATCGTGAGTTTTTATGGCCAGGCCCAGTAATCCATAAACGTTAATTGTGTCCGGTAAATGGTATAAACCTGTATTGTCCCTGAAAAGTGGAAAAGTCTGCGGCAGTTGGGAGCCGTTTATCCAGGCCTCATTATCCAGTGGGATAAAGGCCAGTTCTTCCAGCTTTGGAGAAATTCTATCATCAAGGGGAAAACCATTAGTGAGGGGATTTAAAGGATGTTCTTCATTATTCCGGATTTCAAAATGTAAATGAGGTCCGGATGAATAACCGGTATTGCCGGTATAGCCGATAATATCTGCTTTTGATACGGGGAATTCATCCTTCTGAAAATATTGGTTTATTATATATGAATTTTTGTTTTCCTGTTCTTTCCCAAGGCGTTTTTCAAGAGCAGGGGAAAAGCGGCTGAGATGGGCATAAACTGCAGTTTTACCATCTTCCGTTTTTAAATATAAAACTTTCCCAAAACCAACAAAGTTGGCTGCCATTCTAGAAATATGTCCATTTGCCACGGCATATACCGGATAACCTTCTTTGCCATTGGTTTTAATATCAACTCCCAAATGGTAGCCTGTGGATCGGAATTCTCCGAAATTAGAGGATAATTGATGACCGGCATCTGTAGGCCAGGTATAATTTTGCCCCGGCAGCAGGCAGCTTAATAGTAAAAGGATAGTCAGGGTATATTTAGGGGCCATAAAATTGATCTGGAAAGTTGGCGCAATTTATTGATACGCTGTTATAAAAAGATAAAACCTTTTTAATTTATTTTCTAACCTGAATTTAAATCTATCCAAGAAAAAAGGCCCGGGGAAACCGGGCCTTCCAGGCTGCTGCCTGATGAGGTGTAAAGAGGTCTTTTAGGGGCGGCTTTTCAACTCTTCTTTTAGAGCTTTAAATTCTTTTCGCAATTCGTCCATTTCCGCTCGCAGTTGTGTGAATTTTTCCGAATTGGAATTGAATTCCTCAAATAGGCCGTGGGCATTATCGGAAAACTTATAAAAATTCACGTCCTTTTCATGGTTGCCGTCCATCCATAAATGCATATTATGTTCTCCGTCGCCCTTCATTTTCATATTAAAATGTTTTTTCATACCAGGCATTCTGCCCATCCAGGAGAAGGATTGCTGATTGGTTCCTAAAACGGCTGTTACTGTTTTTTTCCGGCCCTTGCGAATCAGAGTCAATTGTATTTTTGAATCCGGGTTTTCAGCTCGAATCTTTCTGGTAAGGTCTGCGCTTGAACTGATTTTCTTTTTTCCGATCCTGGTAATAATATCTCCGGCTAAAATTCCCGCTTTTTCCGCAGGGCTGTCTTCCACCACTTCCGAGACCAGCACGCCCAGATCTCCTTTAACGCTGAAATATTTACGCAATTGAGGGGATAAATCCTGGATTTGAACTCCCAGAAAACCGCCGCTGCGGATGGTGAATAAATTATCTTCATCCCGGGCTAAAGCTTCAAGATCTATATCAAGTTTTGCCAGTTCAGATTTTATTTTCTGAAGCTCTTTCTCATCGTCCAGACTGACCTTGTATTCTACTTTTTCCCCGTCTTTAACGACCTTAATGGTCATTTCATTATTTTCCGTATATATATTTACGTCTGTATTGATTTCTTTCTGATCTTTATCAATCTGCTTTTTTATGATTATTTGTTTTTGCTGGCCGCTTAAAATACCTAACATCAGGGCCGAAGAGAGTATCATTCTTAACATGGATTTACCTTTATTATTTGACGTATATACACTGAAAAATTAAAAAGGTTCCCTGTGACTCAGGGCACATAAAGAAATTAAAAGTTGGGATTGAAGAAAAAGGTCAATTAAATTTACGGAACAATGTTTTAACTATTGGGAGCTGTCATGTACAAAAATAAACTTGTTTCTCTATCCATCGTTTCTATTCTCAGTATTAATTCTCTCTTCGCCGTGGGCGGAGCGGGCCTGCATATTGTAACGGACCAGGTTTCAGTGTCCAGTGTTAATGAAAGTAACTTTGGACGAGCAGGTTTTGATAATCCCCTGGGAATTGGGGGCTATCTTTATTTAGATGCCATTCCCTTTGTAGAGCTGGATTTAGAAATTCAGATAGCAGGTAAAGATTACGCAGTTGATTATTATGGTGCGCCCTTAGGTGATTTTGCCTGGGCCAGAGCTTCCTATTATTTTACTGTTAAGAAAAAGATATTCGGCGGCGGCATTCCCTTCCTGGCCAAGGCGAAAATCCATGTGGGCGGGGGATTTAATGCACATTCCTACACTCCCTATGCAAGTGAAGAAATGATGATTGATCTGGTTGAAGACATCGGCGGTTCGGGCGGTAGTTTTGATAAAAATCCCCTGGTCGAGGGATTAATAGATTTCCTGGAAGATAATAAAAAAGATGCCTCCGGTATTCATCTGCAGGCCGGTATTCAGTTCAAATTGCTGATGCTGGATACGCATTTATTCTACCGCTATAATTTGACAAAGGATGTTTATGAGGGTTCTGACAGCTTCGGCAGTATAAATATCCGGGTGGGAGTGGGAATATAAGAAAAAAATCGAAGATTTTTTCCAGTGAGAAGTGAGGGGTGAACAGTGACCGGTTGGGGAAAAAGTTGGTAGTTGGTAGTTGGTAGTTGGTAGTTGATAGTTGATAGTTGATAGTTTGTAGAAATATTTTTTACTCGTCACTCGTCACTTGTAACTCGTAACTCCTAACAGGAAAATCTCCTAAATTTTCCTCGTCACCCGTCACAAAAAATCTTTGATTTTTCTCTTCACTCTTCACTACTCACTACTCACTACTCACTAATTAAGTCGATGCGCCAGAATTACGGTCTGAATATTTTCCCAAAACTGATTTGAAGCCAGATCACTGGCCCTGATTTTTATAATGTAAATTCCCATTCGCGCCGGTTGCCCCCCGCTGTTCCGGCCGTCCCATTG
>JAZFSI010000254.1:0-2349 GCA_036446075.1 Fidelibacterota bacterium | reverse complement strand
CTTAAGAGCATTTAAAAGGCCTTCGACTTCAGCATTGAAATCATGGATAGTGGATTCCAGGCGAGCCATTAATTCATTCAATAATGATTGACCGTAGGATTCGTTTATACCATCCAGAAGGTCATCCAATTTTACTTGAAGATATTCTTCTCTGCCTTTTTTCTTATCAAATTCTATACTCATAAAGCGGCCGCCAAATTACTGCAATAAATTCTAATTCTAAAGTCGAAATTTAAACTTAATCCATACAATAGTAATAATATCTTACTCTGTAAGTTGGATTTCACTGAAATCAAGCTTTTCAAATGCACGACTCAAGGGTATAAATATTTTATTCTGGAGAGCAATCGGCAGCCTGTCTTCTACCTGTTTTTCTACCAGTTCCCTGCCTCCTATGGATAATTCCGAACTTCTTTTGAATACATGACGTTCCGCAATAATATAAACTTCAATTTTGTCCGTTACATAAATAGCTAAAGCATAATCAAATCTTCTCAAAACTCCTTTTAACCGTTTCGGTTTAGTAACCAGGAAATTTGTTTCAGGAGCATAAATATCCAATTCGTAATCTAAATTTTGGATAGTTTCACTGCATAGCTGCAATACATTTTGCTGAGGAATTTTATAATTAAATTCTTTCACCATTCTGGTTGTGTCCGGGCAGGCGCCAAAACGGAAAGATAATATTATTATTAAAACAGGGCGAACAGCGTTCATCCCGTTTTAATAAATATCAAATATTGATGGATTTACTTGCGGTTCAGAACCGGGTTCACTGCTGATCTGGTAGTCAGGATTATAATACACCAACTTTAAAATACTGAAATCTCCATCAAATACGGGCAAATCTGAGGCTGGGAGCAGAACCAGGGAATTTAATAATAATTCTATCATCACCGGAGCGCTGTACCATGTGGAACGGTAAAAACTTCTGGAAAATTTTGGAAAGATTGAATTGGTATAAGACGGTCCGGGACCGCTCTGGATTTGAGTCGTTTTTAAAGCCGGTCCATATACGTCCGATATACTTTTTTCCAGTCGTAAGAAAAATTTTATTTCTTGATCAGGATCCTGTTGATCAAGTTCGAAATTAATTTCCGCTTTCCAAAATCCGCTATCGGCAAAAAAGAACAATACTTTTACTGAATCAGAACCCAGTTTTCCCAGGTAAATAAGAGGACTGCCCATTTCAGAATTCTGCAGCTGAGGTTTGAGAGGAGAATCCTGTGAACTGCCCCACTCTATTCCCTTATAACCGAATTCTAATCCTGCCGGTACAGAAAAAAGAGAAATGGTACTGTCCATTTTTTGTGAAATGCTGTTCTCTTTCATAACGGTAGTATCAAGGACTATACTGTCAATTTCCGCAGTGATTTGATCCTCTATCGGATTTTCATTCGTTAAAGCTTCCTGAGCCAGGACCAGACTTATTAAAGATATAACCAGCGAAATTTTCTTCATTTTCATTCCTGAATTAATATTTGGCGAATAAAATACACAGGGAAAACCCGGTAGACAAGTCAATTAATAATGGTTCCGATTCTGTTAAAGCGCGGAATCCAAGTGTCCAGATTTAACGAAAAATAGGCAAACAAAGCTTTTCCAAGTATATGACTTTCCGGTACAAATCCCCAAAATCTGCTATCGAGACTATCGTCTCTATTATCACCCATGGCCCAGAAATAATTCTGCTCAACTATATATTCACTCATTTCCTGGACCGGCTTTCCGTCGATAAGTAAGGTTCCCGACGGAAAATTGGAAGACCAGGGATTTAATAAATTTCCAAATGGATAATACTTATTGTCTGCACTGACACCCTTGCGGCGTGCAAGTTCAGCAGGGCTGACCATGGTGAAAGTATAAGTTTTTGACCTGGTTTTAAGTGTTATTTCATGCCCATCCAATAACATTAAATGCAGCAGCAGGATAGCATTTTCGGGAGAAACATTTATTATATCTCCCTTCCGGGGAATTATTAAGGAATGAAAAAAATCTTTATTGCCCTGATTTCCTAAAAATATTTCTTTCTGGACTTCAAATTCAGAATAAACGTCTCCAATATATTTCCCATTTTTTGCCAAAGGCGACAATGTTCCATTTACGTACAAATCCCGGTTCCGCACTTGAATTTCATCTCCGGGCCCAGCCACACAGCGTTTTACATATTTTTGATGCACATCCCGGGGAAATTTAAAAATGATCACGTCACCCGCTTGTGGTTCCTTGAACCTGGGAAATTTTAAATATGGCAGTTCAAAGCCAATATCCGTATATGGTATTCCAATCCAATCCGGGGTTCTCAAGCCGTAAATTAATCTATTACCGACCAGAAAATCACCGGTCATA
>JAZFSI010000253.1:0-12841 GCA_036446075.1 Fidelibacterota bacterium | reverse complement strand
CTCATATTTCATGATGATCTACGGTTTGATTATACAGCAGCGGCGCCGCTGCCCACAAAAATTTATGACATTTTTAAAGACCATGGATTTCCGGT
This sequence comes from Fidelibacterota bacterium, assembly GCA_036446075.1. GTDB lineage: Bacteria > Fidelibacterota > Marinisomatia > Marinisomatales > TCS55 > JAZFSI01. The sequence goes on along the minus strand of JAZFSI010000253.1, from coordinate 12,746 downwards.
TCTAGAGGGTTGGGGACTGACAGAAACCAGCCCCTGCTGTACAATCACAGATCCCGCCTTGCCCCGGGAAGAGGGTGTGGTCGGTGTACCTATTCCGGGTGTATCGCTCCGGCTCTCCGAGGATGGTGAAATAAACGTTAAGGGGCCAAATGTAATGCGTGGTTATTATCATAATCCGGAAGCTACAAAGAAGGTTCTTAATAGTGCCTGGTTCAGTACAGGGGATATTGGTGAATACGCTGACACCGGATTGAAACTGATCTCCCGCAAAGACAGGATCTTTAAACTATCCAATGCAGAAAAAGTTATCCCCGCTGAAATTGAAAATCTGATCACCCGCAATTGTGCCTATTTAGCTCACGCCCTGATTGTTGGAAGCGGCAGGGATTACCCCGTTATCCTGCTCTTCCCCAACAAAGAATTACTGGCCCGGAACCCGGGCGCAGTAAAATCCACTGAGGGCTGTGAATGTCCTAATAGTTTAAAAGATTTTTCCAACTGCATTAACAATTGTCTGCCGCGCTGGAACGAATCTATTACCGCCAAGTATTCCCAGCTGAAGAAGGCCATCCTGCTTGATTACGAACTCAGCATTGAAAATGAAGAATTAACCCCTTCCATGAAATTGGCTCCCAATGTTGTGGGCCGGGTCTTCAAGGCCCAGATTGAAAACCTTTATGGCGCAGAAGGCCCTGTTGCGGAAAAAGTTTATATAATTGATTTGGAGTAAAAATGGCCCGCTTAAATTCACAGCAAGAACTTAAAGTCCTGTTAAATGAATATTTCAGGGGAATGAAAAAACCCATCGCCTGGTGTACCAGCGCCGGGCCGGCAGAAATTCTAAGAGCCTTGGGCTTTGAGGTCTATTTTCCTGAAAATCATGGAGCGCTTTTAGGAGCCTCAAGAATGGCAGAGCGTTATATTCCCCGAGCCCACCAGGCCGGATATAACGGGGAAATCTGCTCCTATTTAACGGCCGATATCGGCGCTTCGCTTATGGGTGAAACGCCCTTGACGGCAGCCTATGGACTGCCCGCCGTCCCGACTCCGTCCCTGATTGTTTTCAATACCAACCAATGCCGGGAAGTTGCGGACTGGTTTAATTATTACGGCCGGAAATATAATTGTCCTGTAGTGGGAATTTATCCACCCCGCCACCTGGAAGAGATCGAAAAAGAAGATATTAATAATGTTGTCTTCCAATTTAAAAAACTTATAAAAGCCGGAGAAGAAATTACGGGTAAAAAACTTGATCCTCAGAAATTGGCTGAAATCCTGGGTTTAAGTTATGAAGGTTCCCGCCTGTGGAAAAAAGTTTTACAGACAGCGTGCAATTCACCCGCCCCTTTAACTTTTTTTGACGGCTGTATTTTGATGGCACCCATCGTTGTGCTGCGCGGGACCGGGGCCTGCATCGATTTTTATAAACATACCTTAAGTGAGCTTGAAGGACTGGTAAAACTTGAAATAAGTGCTGTCTCCAAGGAAAATTTCAGGATTTACTGGGACGGTATGCCGGTCTGGGGCCGTCTGCGGTCCCTGGCGGAAATGTTTAAAACCAGCGGGGCTGCTGTGGTCGCCTCTACCTACTGCAATAGCTGGGTCTTCGATGAATTTGACATAAACAATCCTCTGGAATCCATGGCCCTGGCTTATACCCAGATATTTATCAACCGGGGAGAGAACGCCAAACTTACCAAAATGAAGGAGCTCCTGGAAACCTTTGCCGTAGACGGTGTGGTTTTTCATGATGCTAAAACCTGTTTCAATAATTCAAACTCCCGCTTTGGACTGCCGGGAAGATTGACGGAAGAAACCGGTATCAACACTATTTCATTTGACGGTGACTTAAATGATCTGCGCTTTTTTTCCGAAGGTCAGACAAGAACCCGTCTGGAAACATTTTTTGAACAGCTTACAATTAGATAAACTCTTTATTATCAATTTTCAGGCAGGAATTTTATATGGGCAAATCAACAACCGGGCGTTTTAGAATTGGGATAATCGGCATGGGGCCCGTGGGCTCAACTCTGGCGGCCCACTTTATTGAAGCAGGAGCCTTTGTTGTGCCCTGCGACATAGACCCGAAAAGAATTGACCATATTAAAGAAACCGGTATTCAGTTGACTAATTCAATTGAAAAATCAATGCCTGTAGACGAGGCCTGCTATTCCCTGCGGGAATTGGCCATGTATGACCTTGATTTAACAGTAATCTCAGTCAAATCAACTGCCCTCGAAATTGTGCTTAAACAATTACGGGAGACAGCTTCTGATAAAATGTACGTCATGTGCGCCCAGAACGGCATTGATAACGAACAGCTGGCCGCAAGATACTTCGGGCCGCAAAAAACATTGCGCATGGTTATTAATTATGCCGGAAACATGAGTGACCGCAATACTGTTCATGTAAGCTTTTTTAATCCGCCTAATTATGTTGCTGCGCTTATGCCCCAGGGACACCAAACTGCCGAAAAAATTGCCCGCTTACTTAATGCCGTTGGACTTAAGACAGAAATACCGCAGGATATCCAGAATTATGTCTGGGAAAAAGCAATTTTGAACGCCTCTTTGAGCGGAATCTGTGCTATTACAAAACGCACAATGCTGGATGTAATGAGTTTTCCCGAAACTCAGGAAATGGTGGAAGCTATTATAGAAGAATCCATCCTGGCGGCCAAAGCAGAGGGAATAGAACTGGAGAAAAAATTTAAGCGTTACTGCATCACTTATTTAAAGAATGCGGGAAACCACCGCCCTTCCATGCTGATAGATCTGGAAAACGGACAAAAAACCGAGATAGATTTTTTAAATGGAAAAATCGTTGAATACGGCCGCAAACATTATGTTCCGACCCCTATCAACCAGGCTGTAACCGCCTTAATTCATTTAATGGAAAAAAATCAGGAAAATTAAAGTGGTTCTAAGGATATGGCCATGACAGCTTATTTGGGGATCGATCTCGGTTCTTCCTATACAAAATTTGCTGTTACCAACGGCTCCGGGAGACTGCTGCACAAAGACGTGATTCCGACCTTAAGCCGGGACAAAATGGTGTTCCAGGATAAACTGCAGGGCATCCGGGAATTGTATTCTGTTTCCCGCATTTGTACAACCGGCTACGGGCGTTTCAGTTTTACCGGGGACATAAATAAAACGGAACTGATCTGCGCCTCACAGGGAGCATCATTACTCTTCCCCGAACATAAGTGTATTATTGATATCGGCGGAGAAGATATTAAAATTGTTGAAAGCGCCCCGGGCGGTGAAATTATCAATTTCTATATGAATGACAAATGCAGCGCCGGCACGGGAACTTTTATTACGGAAATTGCAGAAAAGGCAGAATTGGAAATTGGGGAAATGAGTACTTTGGCCAGAGCCGCATCCGGTTCTAAAATTATTAACAGTTTTTGTACTGTTTTTGCCAAAACCGAAATTTTAGGCTGGAAATTTACAGGAGTGCCCATCGAAGAAATAGCCCTTGGCATTTACCTTTCAATTGTGAGCCGTATAATCAAGCTGCCCGTACGCCGCAATCTTCCAATTATTTTATGCGGCGGCGTGATTGCCTATCATGGGTATCTGGGAAATCTGCTTTCTAAGGAATTCGGTGTTAAGGTGAAAATTTCTCCCGATTCCCAGTACCTGGTTGCTTTGGGGGCGGCGGTCTTGGCCGGCAGGAATTAAATTGATTTTTCTGAACAATAGACACCAAAAATACAGCATTATTAAGAGGATAAAATATGTCTGGTGATTTCACATGCAAATATGAGGATATATATCTATTAGGCGGCGCCCGTACGCCTTTTGGTAAATTTCAAGGGACTCTGGGCTTAATTTCACCAACTGACCTGGGAATAATCGCCGGCCGGGCTGCCCTAAAAAAGGCCGGGGTTTCCGCCGCTGATATAAATCATGTGGTTTTTGCAAATATCATTCAATCCAGCTTCGATGCAATTTATCTGGCCCGCCATATACAATTATACTGCCGCATACCCATAACTGTACCGGCTTTGATGGTGCAGCGCCTATGCGGCTCCGGTTTTGAAAGTATAATAAGCGCTGCCGAGCAGATAATCCTGGGAAAGGCCGGGCTTGTTCTGGCCGGCGGTACAGAAAACATGACCCTGGCCCCTACTGCTGCTTTCGGCAATCGTCTGGGTTATGGATTGGGACGACTTAAGTTTGGGGACATGCTGTGGGAGGGGCTTTTTGACCCGGCCGGCAACTGTTCCATGGGCCAGACAGCGGAAAATCTGGCTGATAAATATAAGATTACCAGAGAACACGTGGATGAATATGCTTTGCGTTCCCATGCTCTGGCCTTTAAAAGCCGGGAAATGGGATTATTTGCAGAAGAAATTGAACCAGTAAAAACGTCTGTTCTGGAAGTTGATGGACTCAGCCCCCGGCGCTTTAGAACCAGCCCGAAAAACAACAGCCTGGAAAATGACGAAAATATTCGAGAGACTAAATCAGCACAATTAATGGCCTTGAAACCGACCTTTGCCGAAAACGGTGTTCAAACTGCTGGAAATTCAAGCGGAATTGTTGATGGAGCTGCGGCTGTGGTTGTGGGTTCTAAGGCCTCAGCCCTATCCGGAAATTTGAAACCTCTGGCTAAAATCCTGGCTTCCGCATCTACCGGCGTGGAACCGGAATTAATGGGCATTGGGCCGGCTCCAGCCATAAGAAAATTGCTGCAAACCGCCGGGCTGAAGATTGATGACATTGACTTATTCGAAATTAACGAAGCCTTCGGGGCTCAGATTGTAGCCGTTGAACGGGAGCTGGCTCTTGATCGCAATAAACTAAACGTAAAAGGCGGCGCCATCGCCTTGGGTCACCCCCTGGCGGCTACTGGGACTCGTTTGACCCATACTCTGGCCCTGGAGCTTAAAAAGCGCGGATTAAAATATGGCGTCTGCTCCGCCTGTATTGGCGGGGGGCAGGGCACAGCCCTTCTAATTGAAAATCCCCATGTTTAATTCCTGTCGTAATAATTCAAGGGAGATCTTTGGTGAATAAAATTCGAGCCTGGCAAATGTCAGCAGAAAAACAGCCCTTCGAATTAGTAGAATACCCGTTTCCAGACCTTAAAAAAGGTTCTGCTCTGGTTAAAATTGCGGGCTGCGGGGTTTGTCATACAGATTTAAGTTTCTGGCATTACGGTGTTCCGACACGCCAGCCCTTACCCTTGGTCCTGGGCCATGAAATCAGCGGCATTGTTACGGAGGGATCATCCGGACTGCTGGGCCAGGCGGTTATAATTCCCGCGGTTATCCCCTGCGGGAAATGTGATTTATGCCGGGCCGGCAGAAGCAATATCTGCCAGGCCCAGAAAATGCCCGGTAATGATTTTAACGGAGGTTTTGCCAGCCATATTGCAGTTCCGGAGCAATGTCTGGTGCCTGTGCCGGAAGCTGCGCTCGCCGGAATCTCCTTAGAAGAACTGGCAGTAATTGCCGATGCGGTTTCTACGCCCTATCAGGTAATCCGGAAAAGCGGCTTAAAAAAGGGCGATCTGGCCATAATTATCGGCCTGGGCGGCGTAGGAATTTATGCCGCTCAATTAGCCGGAATTCTGGGGGGTAATGTATTGGCGCTGGATATATCCACGCAGAAACTGGAGCAGCTCCATCTTCTTGGCCTTGAGCACAGCCTTTATATTAAAAACCTGGATATTAAGGCTATTAAAAAAGCCGTGAAAGATAAATGCCTGGAAATGGGCGCACCTTTAAACCGCTGGAAAATATATGAGATGTCAGGCACGAGGGCGGGGCAGGAACTGGCCTTTGCACTGCTACCCATTGCCGGTACTCTTTCTATCGTGGGGTTCACCATGGACAAGCTCAATCTGAGGCTGAGCAATCTCATGGCCTTTGACGCTCAAATAATTGGAACCTGGGGCTGCCGTCCGGAGCTATATCCGGAAGTGATAGATCTGGTGTCGCGCGGAAAGCTTAAACTAAAACCTTTTACGGAAACCTTTGCCTTGTCTAGGATTAACGAAATTTTTAAAAAAACTTTAAATCATAAACTGAAAAAGAGATCCGTACTGGTTCCGGATTTCCAGCCTTGATATTTTGAGAAAAAATGCAGGAGAATAAAATGGGAAATAAACTTGTCAGCCACAATCTCACGGAATTTGAATATAAAGAAATTATATATGAACTGAAGCCCTGTCTGGACAAAGAGGGCCGGGCCGTAAAAGGATTAAACAATGCCTGGGTTTTTCTGAACAATCCACAGCAGTATAATTCCTATACTACAGCAGCCGTAAAGGAAATAATTCTGGCCTTTCGCCAAGCTTCCAACGACCGCACTGTTGTTTCTGTGGTTTTCACCGGGGTCGGAGAGCGGGCCTTCTGTACCGGCGGCAACACCAAAGAATATGCGGAATATTATTCCGGGCGGCCTTTAGAGTATAAACAGTATATGCGCCTTTTTAATGATATGATTACGGCCATTCTCCTCTGCGATAAACCGGTAATTTGCCGGGTGAACGGCATGCGCATTGCGGGCGGGCAGGAAATTGGCATGGCCTGCGATTTTACCATCTCCAGCGATTTGGCAGTTTTCGGACAGGCCGGCCCTAAACACGGTAGTGCGCCTGATGGAGGCAGTACGGATTTTCTGCATTTATTCGTTGGTATAGAAAAAGCTTTTCAAAGCTGTACTTTATGCGAAATGTGGAGCGCTTACGAAGCCCTGCATTACGGCCTGATCAGCGCCGCGGTTCCAGTTTTAAAAGTTGATGGAAGTTTTATAAATAACCCCCTTTTGATTACTGATACCTGGCTGGACGGATCCGGTGCAATAGTATACGGAAAACGCAAAATGGAGGAAGCTTTGAAAGCGGGCCGGAATTTACTCTCAAAAGGGAAAATTGATTTAACCCCCCTGGACCAGGCTGTGGAAGCGCTCTCGACTAAATTATTGTATACAATGCCCGAATGTCTCAGTAAAACCCTGAATAGTCTGCGCAAGAAAAAACTTGAACATTGGGATAAAAATCACCAGTCCAACAGAGATTGGCTGGCCCAGAATATGGTCACTGAAGCGCGTGCCGGGTTCCGGGCTTTTAATGAAGGGCCGAAGGGCAACCGGGAAGTCGATTTCCTTAAACTGCGCCTGCTGCTGTCTAGGGGAGCCGCCTGGGACGATGACTTGGTCGAAGCCATTTTACCTCGGTAAATCATGAGTAAAATAATCAGAGAATCACTATTTTCAGGACAAGTTCTGCGTTTCACCTTGAATAGTCCCCGGGCAAACATTCTTGATGGAGAAATGATGGACGAATTGGATGATTACCTGAAAAATGCAGGCACGCAGGTCAAATTAATCCAGTTCATGGGCAGCGGCAGCCATTTCAGCTTCGGCGCCAGCGTTGAAGAACATACCAGAGAGAAAGCCCCCCAAATGTTAAGACAGTTCCACGGACTTTTTAAAAGACTCATCTCCCTGTCAATCCCCTGCATGGCCCTGGTCTCAGGACAATGTCTGGGCGGAGGCTTGGAACTGGCACTCATGTGCAATTTTATTATGCTTGATAAAACCGCGAGATTAGGACAGCCGGAAATTAACCTGGGCGTATTTGCTCCGCCGGCATCTTTAATCCTGCCTTTAAAAATAGGGCAAACTTCTGCAGACAAAATTTTATTAAGCGGACAAATTATGTCCCCGGAACAATTTTCAGAGCTAGGTCTGGTTCTCGAAATTTTTGAGGACCGGGATTCTATGCTGAAGGGAGCTGAAAAATGGATCAACATAAATATCCTGAAAAAAAGCGCCTCGTCCCTGCGGTTTGCCGTACGGGCTGCCAGAATAGAGTTTAATGCTGTTTTAAGCCGCCGCCTGGATGAACTTGCCCAAATCTACGAAAATGAATTAATGGCCACCCCAGATGCAAACGAAGGACTGCAGGCCTTTTTAGAAAAACGCACACCAGACTGGCAGGATTCATGATGAACCCCATTAATATAGTTGGGATTGTGGGCGCGGGAACCATGGGTTCGGCATTAGCACAAAAATTTGCGACTCAGGGACTTTCTGTAATTTTGGTTGATCGAGAAACAAAATTTCTAGAGCGGGGCCTGGAAAATATTCGAACCACTCTTAAGGAGGGGGTTGAGCGGCGTCTATTTGCCGGCGCAGAAATGGAAAATATTTTAAACCGGATTCAGACAAGTACCGACTTGGGCCGGCTGGTTGATTGTCAAATGGTGATTGAAGCTGTTTTTGAAGATCGCCAGGTGAAAAGAGATTTATTCAAGCAGCTCAGCTCCCTTGTAGCTGCGGATACAATCCTGGCTACTAATACGTCTTCCTATTCAGTAACAGATCTTGCAACTGACGTAAAACATGCCCGGCGATTCCTGGGCCTGCATTTTTTCTACCATGCGGCCAAAAACAGGCTGGTTGAGATCGTGCGGGGGCGGGCCACCGACGAAATAACTTTCCAAACCTGTCTGCTGTTTATGCAGCGCTGCGGAAAAGATCCCATAATTTGCGCTGACTCGCACGGTTTCGCGGTAAACCGGTTTTTTGTACCCTGGCTTAATGAGGCGGCCCGGCTGGTAGAAGACGGCATCGCTGATATATCCGGCGTGGACAGAATTGCCCGGAAGGTTTTCGGCTGCGGAATGGGTCCTTTTGCCCTAATGAATGCCACGGGGATTCCGATCGCCTACCATAGCCAGCGCACCCTGGAACAGGCTTTCGGTAGTTTTTACCGTCCTGCAGAACTATTAAAAAACCAGGTAAATAAAAATGAAAATTGGGTTATTGAAACTGGCGTCCAGCTTGATCCGGAGGCTGAAAAACAAATAACCGAGCGCCTCCTGGGCGTAATATTTTATGTTTGCGGCCAGCTGCTGGATGAAAAGGTCTGCAGTGCCGGTGATATTAACCGGGGGGCTGGAATCGGCCTGCGCTGGCGGAAGGGCCCTCTGGAATTATTCCATAAATTGGGAGCGGAAAAAGTTCTTGAGCTGGTTCAAAATACAGCCTCGGCAGGGGGGCTTGATCTGCCCCGTTCTCTAAATAATGAAAACTGGCAGCCCGATTATATACAAGTAGAAAAGAAGGGGGAAACCGGTTTCATCACAATTAATCGTCCGGAAGGACTGAATGCCATTAACTCCCGCCTCATGTCTCAATTCTCCCGGGAATTTGATAAATTGAACTCAGACATCTCGATCAAGACCATTTTAATCACGGGCCGGGGTAAAGCCTTTGTAGCCGGAGCTGATATAAAGTTTTTTATTAATCATATCCGCCGCCAGACAGTTTCTAAAATTGTTGATTTTACTAGCGAGGGACAGACTCTTTTCAAAAGCATAGACAAATCAGAAAAAACAATCGTGGCCCTGGTCAACGGCCTGGCTCTGGGCGGCGGTCTGGAACTGGCCCTCGCGGCAGATATAATTATAGCCCTGGAAGGTGCCGTATTTGCTTTTCCGGAAACAGGCATCGGGATATATCCCGCCCTGGGCGGTACTTTTAGAACAGTTAATAGAGTTGGACCGGGTTTAGCCAAATATCTTATTTATTCCGGACAAATGCTCCGGGCTGATAAAGCATTATCAATGGGATTAATAGACGCCGTAATTACCTGGGATGATTACGGAAAAGTCCTGGAAAATCCGGAAATATTCAAGAAAAATGAAAATTCCCCTGATCCTTTGTGGGACGACACTGCTGAATTTTTTAACAATTACAGCGTGAAACAGATCCTGGCTGAGGAAAAAATACCTCAACAGTGGGAAAAATTAGTAAAGCGCATAAAATACCGGGCGCCGCTGGCTTTAAAAATTTCAGAAAAACTTATAAACTCTCACCAGGGGCCTGAATCTGAATTGGAATATCTGGAAGAAATATTTGATTCTGATGATGCCCTGGCCGGACTTGAAAGCGTAGGCCGTAATAAACCGGTTTATAAAGGAAAATAACATGAATTTTACAGGAAAAACCGTATTAGTTACCGGCGGGGCGCAGGGAATCGGCCTAGCTATTGTGGAACATTTTCTAAGCTTGGGGGCGGACGTCCATGTAATGGATAAAAGTGATGGATCGACCGGTCCTGAAAGCAGGAATGAATTTTATCATTTCTTTTCCGGCAGTGTAACTGTTCCGGATGATGTCGAAAGTTTTGTTAAACAGGTTTTGAAGCAATCGGGTAAAATTGACGTTCTGGTCAATAATGCCGGTATCCTGCGTGACAACGTTATCTGGAAAATGCCCGAGCAGGATTTTGACCAGGTTATTGATGTTAATCTGAAAGGCCCCTGGCTCATGTGCCGGGAGGTAGCGCCCCACATGAGAAAACAGAATTTTGGCAGAATTGTAAACATCTCTTCCCGCTCCTGGCTGGGAAATTTCGGACAATCCAACTATTCAGCCTCCAAGGCCGGGCTGGTGAGCCTCACCAGGGTGCTGGCCCTGGAACTCGGCCGCCACAAGGTTACGGTCAATGCTGTTGCGCCAGGCTTGATTGACACCCCCATGACCCGCAAATTAAAGGCGGAAACTTTTGAAAAACTAAAAGAAGCACTGCCCGGCAAAGAAGCCGGACAACCGGAAGACGTGGCCCGCGCCGTAGCGTTTCTGGCTGCTCCAGAATCCGGGTTTATTACCGGCCAGATTCTTTATGTGGACGGCGGCAGAAGCCTGGGATCAACTCTTTAAATTAAAATTCACGCATAAACAATTCCTGAAAAATGAAAAAAGTTTTTTTAATTGACGGATGCAGATCTCCCATGGGCCGGGCCGGCGAAAAAGGTTTATTTCATAATCTGCGAGCCGATGATCTTGCCGTACAGGTGTTTAAATCACTCCTAAAGCGCACAAATCTGGACATTAAAAATATAAACGATTTATTTCTGGGATGCGTGGGACAGCATTTAGAGCAGGGTAAAAATCTGGCCCGCTTGATTGCCGTACTCGCTGATCTGCCTGATCTCCCGGGAGTAACCATAAACAGGCTGTGTGCGTCCAGCCTGAGCGCACTGCAAATGGCAGCTGACAGTATCCGTGCCGGAAATAATAATCAATTGATTGTGGGCGGAGTGGAACACCTGGGGCACGTATCGATGACCAGCGCCCTGAACTACCATAATGATTTATTTAAAAATTATGATTTCCCCTGGACAAACATGGGGCTTACCGCAGAAAAACTGGCCCTTGATTTTGGAATAACGCGCCAGAACCAGGATGAATATACCCAAAGAACGAACCTTAATTATTTTGAAGCTAAAGAGGCCGGGTTTTTTAAACGCGAAATAGTTCCCGTCAAATTGGAAAACGGAGAAACAGTTGAAGACGACCAGGGTCCAAGAATATCCACACTGGAAAGTCTGGGAGTTTTAAAACCGGTTTTCAAAGAAGGGGGGTCGGTTACCGCAGCCAACAGTTCCGGCCTATCCGACGGTGTCTGTATGGCCTGGGCGGGTGACAGCTCTGCCGCTGACAGCAGCGGAAAACCGCCCCTGGCAGAAATCGGACCTGGGGCTGTTGCGGCTCTGAATCCTGAGGACATGGGTCTGGGACCTGTCTTGGCCATTCAAAAATTGTTGAAAAATTCAGGTTTATCTTTATCTGAAATTGATCTTTTTGAGATTAATGAGGCCTTTGCCGTCCAGGTTTTAGCCTGCCGGGATAAATTAGGGATTAATCCAAACCGCCTTAATATCCATGGCGGCGCTGTTGCCCTGGGGCATCCTCTAGGTATGACCGGCCTAAGAATTGCCGTTACTCTGGCTCACAGCATGGTTGAAAAAAATGCGCAATATGGAATTGCAGCTTTGTGCGTCGGTCACGGCCAGGGCCAGGCCCTGCTTTTAAAAAAGACCTCCTCAAAATGAAAGATTCCATGATAAGAATGAATCTGAGAATCAATGGCTATTCCAGAACGATCCTTATCCATCCGCACGATACTTTGCTGGACACACTGCGGCAGCAATTGTTTCTGACGGGTACTAAAAAAGGCTGCGACCAGGCCTCCTGCGGTTCCTGTACGGTTTGGATTGATGATGTTCCTGTTCTGAGCTGCATTACACCTACCGCCCGCTGCCGCGGAAAAAACGTTGAAACAATTGAGGGGATCAGCAGCGGGGAAAACCTCCACCCTGTCCAGAAGAACCTGGTTAAAAAAGGCGGTCTGCAGTGTGGTTTCTGCACTCCCGGTATTGTGATGACTGCAATTCCCCTCTTAAAGGAAAAACCCGGGGCTTCCAGAGAAGATATCAAGGAGGAAATTTCCGGTAATCTCTGCCGCTGTACCGGTTATAAAAAAATTGTTGATGCTCTGGAATCCGCCGGTGAGGAAATGCAGAAATGACCGGACCAATAGGTAAACCCACTCCTTTTATTGATGCCGTAATGAAAGTTACGGGCCAGGCCCGTTATACTGATGATTATTATTTTTCCAATATGTTGTACGTGGCTTTTCTGCGCAGCCCCTATGCCCACGCAAAAATAATCAAGATTAATACAATTGCGGCAGAAAATCATCCGGGAGTGGCGGCGGTCTGTATCGGTCCGGATCTGCCTGTTAAATTCGGTATTTTACCAATCAGCCCGGATGAAAACGCGATCGCGATTGAAAAAGTACGTTATCAGGGAGAAATAGTTGCAGCTGTAGCCGCAGAAACCATGCAGGAAGCTAAAGCCGCCGCCGCAAAAATCAGTATTGAATACGAAGAGCTGAAAGCTTTCATTTCACCCCATGATTCCCTGAAAACT
>JAZFSI010000252.1:0-2493 GCA_036446075.1 Fidelibacterota bacterium | reverse complement strand
AGAAGGGAAAAATTCAGGAAAATTGAAAATTATTTTTAGTTTTTTCGGGGGAATTATATTATTGTCTTTCGGGGCAGAAATATTTGTAGATGGAGCCGTAACTATTGCAGCCCTGCTGGGTGTAAGTGACTTGGCGATCGGAATGAGCATTGTTGCATTTGGTACTTCTCTGCCGGAATTATCAACATCTGTAATGGCTGCCTTCCATCGGGAACACGGTATATCCATCGGAAATATCATTGGATCCAATTTATTTAATATATTGTCCGTTTTAGGTATTGCATCCATGTTAAGTCCTTTGGACGCTCCGCATTCAATATTCTCAATGGAAATTCCATTTATGATTGCTTTTGGTCTGATCCTGATTCCCATTAGTATTATGAAACAACCCATCAGCCGCTCTGTTTCCCTCTTTCTGATTGCAGGATATATAACATTTTTAATATTATTATTTTAATTTCATGAGAATGTGGAAAGAACGAAAAAAAGGAATTAGATTCATTTCATGATACACATGGATAATGTATCCTACTCCTTTCAAAAAGGGGCCGGAGTAGAAAATATTAATTTGGAATTGGCAGATGGAGAATTTGTTTATTTAATTGGTCCCACGGGATCAGGTAAAACTACCTTATTGCGCCTCATATATATGGACCTTCTTCCTCAAGTCGGAAGCCTGCAGGTAAACAAGTTTAACTCTTTAAAAATTAAAAAACGTAAAATTCCTTTTTTACGCCGCACAATCGGAATGGTTTTTCAGGATTATAATTTATTAAATGATAGGAACTTGTTTGAAAATGTTGCTTTACCGCTGCATGTTACTGGTTTTGCCCGGGAAGAAATTGAGGACAGGGTCAATGATGCCTTGGGAATGGTGGGATTGGAGGGGAAAGAAAGTTACAATCCCAGAGAACTCTCCGGAGGAGAACAGCAGCGGGCCTGTGTCGCACGGGCGATTGTTAAAGAACCTGATATAATATTAGCTGATGAACCTACCGGTAATCTGGATCCTTTGACAGCATTTGAGTTAATTAAACTATTTGAAGAGATTAACAGGGAAGGTACAACTGTATTAATGGCTTCTCACAATTATAATATCATTAAAGGACGAGGTCGCAGGATAATTGAAATTCAGGATGGAAAGTTGAGACAATGACAGGAGACAAGATTCTGTTTTTATGGTCTGAAGGATTAAAGAATTTATGGCGGCATAAGTTGACTGCTTTTGCCTCTATTTTTTCCATATTTCTGGCCCTGGTTCTGGTTGGCGGATTAGTGATTGCCGGCCAGAATACTAATTCTATAATCAGGTATTTACGCGATAAGTATAAGATTGAAGTATTTTTTAAAAGTAATACATCCTTAGAAAGGAGCCAGGAACTGGTCCGGCAGATCAGGCGTTTTCCCGGTGTAAGATCTACTACGCTAATTTCTAAAGAGGATGCCTTAAAAATTTTCGAATCTCAATTCGGAGAAAAAATACAGGACCTGGTTGGTTTTAATCCATTGCCCATCAGCTGCGTTGTAAATGTAAATCGAAACAATAGGGACCAATTTAGAATAGATCCCATTATAGATAAAATTCGAGCCCTGCCGGAAGTTGACGAAGTAAATTATCAGGGTAATTTAATTTATAGAATTGAAAATATTTTTCAAAAATTTTTAAAAGCAGCCATGGTTCTATCAGGATTGATCATTATTATTTCAATTATCATAATATCTAATACTCTGCGCTTAACTATTTATGCTAAAAGGGAATTAATTACAGCATTACAATTAGTCGGGGCAACCAGATCTTTCGTTAAAGCTCCCTTTATTATTGAGGGTGTTCTCCAAGGTATATTAGGGGCTGCTTTGGCAGCAGGACTTATATCCTTCGCCATTTCATTCGGGAATAAATATATTTTTTACCAACTTTTTTTCAAGCTGAAATATGATTTATTCATGCTGACCGCCATTCTGGCCGGAATTGCTGTAATTATCAGTATTTTTGGCAGCAGCCGGGCAATTAATAAATTTTTAAAATGAATTTTAATATTATCTGCTATGCAGACCATAGGAATTATTCAAATACCTGTAAAATTGGATTTTCTTACTTGACTGGGATTTTTTAAAACCTATAAGTTCCCAGGCTATGCAGGTAATTAAACACTCAGTTTTGAGCAAGAGAGATGCTTTAATATTAAAAGACACGGTAGAGTCTTTTATTGAATTATCTCAACCTGTTTCATCAGCGCTGCTGAAGGAAAAATTTAAATATCAATTCTCACCCGCCACAATCAGAGCTATTTTATCCAAATTGGAAAAATTAGGTTATTTGATGCATCCTTTTACATCCAGCGGTCGAATTCCAACCGATCAGGGATATCGTTATTATGTGGATAACATGGATACTCCCGATTTTTATGAAGTAATTTCTCCCCAGGATCTAAAACTGGATTTGATGAAAATATCCTCGAATGTCGAAGATTTGATGGAAGCTACTGCCGGCAT
>JAZFSI010000251.1:0-14609 GCA_036446075.1 Fidelibacterota bacterium | reverse complement strand
ACGGTGACTTCGTCCAACTCCTCCACGGCGCTAATGCCAAGCGGGACAGTGATGCCGGACAACGTCTCCCTGATGACTGCGGCGGCCCTGACTCTTTGCCTGGAAGGCGGCTTGGCCCGTGCATAATCCAGCAAACCGTTGGTGACGCTCTCGGCGTTGGCGACGATTTTACTGCGGATTGAACAGCCTCGTCGTTTGGATTTTTGATTATCAGGTCGATCAAATCCGCAATAATTTCCATTTCATTTTTTCCCAAACCCCTGGTAGTAACGGCAGGAGTGCCGATCCGAATTCCGCTGGTTACAAAAGGGCTGCGTTCATCGTAAGGAACCATATTTTTGTTGACCGTAATACCGGCCATTTCTAAGGCGAGTTCCCCGGCTTTGCCCGTTATACCCTTATTGGTCAGGTCAATCAGTAATACATGTGTGTCTGTACCGCCGGAGATCAACTTGTAATCTCTGGAGAGAAAGGCCGCTGCCAGAGTCTGAGCGTTATTTACAATTTGTTCTGAATAAGTTTTAAATTCAGGCTTTAATGCTTCACCGAAGGCAACTGCCTTGGCAGCAATTATGTGCATCAGAGGGCCACCCTGGATCCCAGGCATTACAGCGGAATTTATTAATTCAGAAATTTTCTTTATTCGTCCCGATTTGGGAGCAGTCGCACCCCATGTATTTTCACTGTCTTTACCCATTAATATCATTCCGCCCCTGGGACCTCTAAGAGTTTTATGGGTCGTAGTTGTTACAACATCGCAATAAGCCATGGGTGACGGATGCAGCCCGGCGGCAATCAATCCTGCCGGATGAGCTATATCAGCCATTAAAAATGCACCTATATCCCGGGCAATTTCCTTAAACTTATCAAATTCAATAAAACGAGGATAGGCGCTGCCTCCGCAAATGATCAATTTAGGTTTATTTTCCTTAGCCAATCTTTGGACTTCGCTAAAATTGACCCGGCCCGATTTTCGGTCTACCCGATAAGGGATAATATTGTAAAGTTTTCCTGAAAAATTAACCGGGCTGCCATGGGTTAAATGTCCCCCGTGAGCTAAATCCAGCCCCATGATTGTATCACCCACGTTCAGGAAGGTCATTAAAACAGCCATATTGGCCTGTGAGCCGGAATGGGGCTGAACATTTGCATATTCTGCCTTAAATAACTCCCTGGCTCTTTTACAGGCGAGATTTTCGGCCTGGTCCACAAATTCACAGCCCCCGTAATATCGTGCTCCGGGATAACCTTCGGCATATTTATTTGTCATTACGCTTCCGGCCATTTCAAGCACGGGGTAACTTACGAAATTTTCTGAGGCTATTAATTCAAGGGTCTGATCTTCTCTTGTTTTTTCAGATTCAAGAATATCCCAAATTTCTTTATCGGCTGATTTAAAATTTTTAAGGGATTCGGCGACCATAAAACTGTTTACCAATTAATGTCTTTTTCCAAGCGTTCTTCAATCCAATTATAGCAATCGCCTGCAGGTTTGACAAATCCTTTATTCTTTTGATCATCATCCAGCATAAACCATTGAGCTTTACCAAATAAAACTTCATTTTCTTTCAACCAGATTCTGAACCTGGAGAATTGGGTAAAGCCTTTTTCTTCCGCTTTCAAATAATGAGTATAAGCCAATGAAGCAACAATTCTATCGTTCATAGAAATTTCCGCAGTTCTGCAGGCCTGGAATGCTTTATCATAAACCTTTCCCATAGCTCCGAAAGCTTCCCCCTCGTTGGAAAGCATGGAAGCTTTATCCGCCCAATTAAAAGCAGCGCCAAAATCCTGATTATCAACAAGAATATTGGTAATTTTAATGGCTATTCTAAAATCCCGGGGATCAAGTTTAAAAAGCTGCTCGTAAGTACTAACGGCTTCATCTAAAAGATCAATGGAATCATAAGCATTCGCCAATTTGCGATAAGCAACTTTACTGGAAGGATCAACGTCTAAGACTTGTTTCAGGGTAATAATAGCTTCTTCTGTTCTGTCTGCGTTTATTAAACGATCGGCATAATTTAATCCATAGGATACGTTTTCCGGACTATTGTCAAAACGGGATTTATAAACGTCCAGCGGATCGCGGCCGCTTAATTCATAGGCGATGGCTAAATCTCCCTGGGCAACTTCGTTGGTTGAATCCAATTTTAATAATTCCTTTAAAACAGTAATTTGATCTTCATATCGTTTCTGCTCGCCATAAAGTTTTGCTAAATCTGCTTTAATGTCTATATCATCAGGAGCCAGAAATGAAAGTCGATCGTATTCCTCTACCTGGTTATTAATTTTACCCTGTTTTTGATAGGCATAAGCTAATCTTTTTCTTAAATCAATATTATCCGGGAGAATCTGTAATCCTCTTAAAAGAACATATTCTGAACTATCATATAAACCCAAATATTCAAAAGCGATGGCATAAAACAGATAAACTTCCTGAGGATTATCACGGTCACACCCCAGATCCACCAATTCGCCATAAACGCGAACAGTTTCTCTCCAATCTCTGTTTTTATAATATTCGGCGGCGCTGCTGAACAATCTTGGACAGCGCACTTCTCGAATAGAATCCTGACGTGCTGCTTCGGCTGCATCTATTTGATCTTGTTTTGATTCCGGCGGTGCGCACATTGTTAAAAGACCGAAAGCCAGGCTTAAAAATAATAATTTCTGAATTTTTCCTAATAACATGATTATCTCGTTCTCCTTCTTAAGAACCATTTGTCTCCTAAACTAATTCCTACGGAAAATTCTTTAATTTTCTCCGTTTGATTACCAGAAATAGATCTATTTCCCCCTTTAAAGGCAAAATCTATCTGATTGCCTGCAACTCCAAATTTAAATCCAATCCCTAAAGTATAACCAGATTCATTTATGGACTTGCCGCTGATTTTTAAAGTATGGGAAGTATGGTAAATTCCTCCCCTGTAGCTAAAGCGATCGTACCATTCATTCAGCCGCCCGAATGGAAATTTGACTACTCCGAAATTAAGGTGAAATTTTTCCCCAATTACGTCGGGCAAAATTGATATATCAGTTCTTTCCTGAGAGCCGTTCTTCAGCCAATCAATTTCGCTGATTAAATTTATTCCATTTTTTAAATCAATATTTAAGCCCAGACTAAACTGGGAAGGTTTGTATATATTTATTAATGATAAAGTATCTCTGGTGAGAGAGTCGGGATAATCATTAATGTCGTAAATATTATTATTATTAATATCCTCAAAAGGCTGGGTTGAATATTTTTGAGCGTTTAATTCGTTTAGGGTTATCCCAAAACTTCCGAAAATCCCCAGATTAAATTTTTCCTTTTTAAGAATTTGACCATTGAAATAGCCTTTAAATAATAAACCCTCATAAAAAATTTGATTATAAGCTCTAAAATTATCATTATTTACTTTAAATAAGTTTTCATATCTTGATGATCCAAAGAGATATTCCAATTTCAGCCCTAATTGTATTTGATTGGTTAGAGGCCACGAAAAAGCAGTGGTAAATACAGATAGGCCGCCTCCTGAGCGAATCTCAGAATAAGTAAAAAGAGAATCGTCATCAAAAATGGTGACAGTAGAATCATTGCGCAGAAAAGTGCGCTGAACTGTTAATGGTTCCAGGGAAAATCCAAATGCATATTTGAGAGCGATTGGAACAATCAATTGGACATTTACTAATTCACTGGAGCCATTTTCGATTCCTGAATTAAGTGAAATTTGATGATTTGACAGGCCGCTGTTTAATGTTGTAAACTTTAGGTTCTGCCAAGTTGAGGGATTGTCCAGAGAAATATTTTTTCTAAAGGCGGGAATCAAACCCGCGCTAGCTGCCCCTTTCGATGATATCTGGTTGGTTGTATGGATTAAACCCAAGCCATATCCATTATATAAAGACTGGCTGTTTAAGGCGGCCATGGCAAGAATTGAAATAATAATTTTTTTAAGGAACAACATATTCAACCTTGACCATTGGATAGAGACTATCGCTGTCAAAACCATGGAAATATATTGTTTCAAAAGGATTGTTATAAATGCTTGGGCTCAATTTAAAACCATAATTGAATACTTTTTCGTGAGCTAAGCCTTGAAAAAACGATCTTTCCTGGATTTCAAAACGATCTACTTTTGGTTCGGTGGTTACAAAATAATTTAAGTTCAATTCCAGGGGATCCTGTTCGAAGGAATTAAAACTGCTTATGTCAGCCGGCTTATTCAATGGATAAGTAATAATAACAGAATTTGCTATGCTGTCGATTGATTTTGGAAAAAGAACCAGATTGGCTGATTTAACGATTGCTTCCCGGGGTAAATCCAAATCGCCAAGGTCCAAATAAGCAATAATATTTAATCCTTTGCCTCGACTGACGGCCACCGAAGAATCGGCCGCTGCGAGGGGTGCCGGTATAATTATGGAAGCGTCTTTTACGGACCTGAATGTGAATTCCAGAGTATCTATTGATGTTGAGTCTACGAGCCGAAAGTGAACCTTTAATTCAGGCTCTCTCCCCTCAAGATTAGTACGGCTGTTAAATTTGTATAAATCGGTCAAATCTTCAACCGGTTCAATTAAAAACGTGCGGTTATGGCTTATGGTGGATGTATCACTTAAAATATTCATTATATCAGGAGAAAGGTTAAACCTTAAATACATTTTTGAAAATGACGTATCAGACGAATCAATTTCAAGAACAGCAGTCGAAATTATATCAGAGGCAATTGTTTTATCAAAATTGAGGTAATTTGTTGCGGTTTCGCTGAATACAGAATCCCCGCCGGCCGGGAACCAACGCATCTGATAACTGGACAGATCGTTGGTAGAATCACCTCCATAATAGAGGAAGAATACCATGCTGTCAACCGTAAAAAGAGAATCATTAAAATTAACCATATTAAAATTACTGTTAAAATCAGAATCGCTTATTTGAACTAAAGCATAAGGATTATTGTATCCTTTAGTTTTTCCGAAATATAGATAATCATGACCGCCGATTTCAGGAGGAGTTTGATAGGTTACTAGATTACTTAAGAAAAATGTGGCCGTATCTAAATGCATGGACTGATCATTAATAGTTGTCAAGATTGGCTGTTCTTCACAAGCTGTTAGAAAAAGACTGACAGCGGCCAGGAACAAGAGGGCCTGTTTTTCAGGTAGAAAACGCATTTTATTCAATTGGGGATACTACAGTTCAGTCGTAAAGTTTCACTAATTCATCATTGATTGAATTAGCGACTGCAGGATAGTCGGGTGAAATTTCATCCGAAAGGGAAATGGCTACAACTTTATGTTTATATGGTATAATCCCGGGATATTTCAACAATTTTTCAGATACTTTATTTGCGGGTGTATCCAGGCATATGATTAAATCAGCATAGGGTGCCGCTGCCTCATAGCCGTTCATGCTGTCTCCGTTCATATTTTCTGGAATCTTTAATCCTGCTTTTTTAAAAGCTTCTGAGCTGAAATTTTCATATTCATCTAGGGAATGAACTAAAAGTACCGTTTTTATGCTGCCGTAAAATTCTTTTGATTCATATAATTCTTTGTATACAGCAGGCACAAAGGCGCTTGTCCAATTGTTGCACAGAAGAATATCCGGTTTCCAGAAAAGATGGGGTAAAATTGCAATGGCAGCTTTGCTGAAAAATGCAAAGCGAATATCATTATCTCCTAATTGCCGTCCATTCTTGGATTTATAAATCAGGTTGTTTAGGGGTTTGAACCAGTGTTTATCTTCTAAAAAATATACCTGGACACGAGTTTTTGGTATAAATGCGCTTTTGGCTGAAGAAACTATATCTTCAGAACCAAACTCAAAGGGGATTTCGCGCAGGCGAATAACTTCTCTTAAAATGTATTTGCGTTCACTTACATAACCGTATTTCGGAAGCATGGTTCTGATATCATGTCCCAAATTTTGTAAGGCAAGCGGAACTGCTGCTGAAAAATCTCCGACTTTCTCAATATTAGCGAATGGACTTATTTCTGTTGTCAAATAAAAAAGTTTTAAGGACATGTGTATTTACTCTGATGTGAGTTGTTTAATTGATTCCTGGGCTATCTCTAAAAATTCACTGCCGGGAAAATAATCCAATAGTCTTTGATATTCTTCAATGGATTTATCCCTGTTGTCCATGCTTAAATAAGCATGACCAAGTTTTAACTGGGCATCATCATCTTTATCGGTTCCTGGAAATGTGAATACTTTTTCAAATTCTATGACTGCACGTTTATAATTCTTTTGGGAGTAGTAACATTCTGCCAGCCAGTATTGGCTATTATCTGCTAATTCATTAGTATAATCACTGGTTATTAAGCTGGCAAAACCTTGGATGGCCTGTTCATATTTAGCATTTTGATAATCACTTAACGCTGAAATATAAATGCGCTTATATTCAGGGGGAGATATACGGCTGAATGTATCAGACCCAGTCTTGGCGTTTCTTAAATTATACATTTCAGTGAAACTTGTAGCCAGGGTAACAATTTTATTTTCAACCATAATCAGCTGAGATAATATTTGAAAATTTACGCTGTCAATGTAGGCCGCTTTATCTTCCAGTAAAACCATCTTGTTCTGAATGGTATTAATTCTATTAATCAATAGAATTGCCACAGAGTCAGTCTGCTGCTTTGCCCGTAAATTAGCTTCCAGTGCATTTTTTAAATCGGGGAGTAATATGCTTATCTGCGTATTTAATGAATCGACCCGCACAATTTCACGATCTATTTTAGCATTTAAACGCTTCATTTCCCGGGCACCGTCGTTTTGACTCCAAGCAAAACTAAAGGTCCAGATAAGAATATGCAGGGGAATTTGCAGCAACTTTTTCTTCATCAGCATTAACCTCGGATTAACAAGCAAAATAATACCGGGGAATTTACCGCCGCTTCAAGAAAGGGACAGCTATTTTTTCAGAATTAAAAAGAAATCTCATCAGAGACTTAAAATTAGAGGAAAGGAGCCGGAAAATTCAGGGAATTTTCCAGTTACGAGTTAGGAATGACGAGAAAAATCAGAGATTTTTCAGTGATTAGTGAACAGTGAGTAATGAATAGTAAGGAAAGTAACGGAGAAATTTCAATTTAGATTTTTCCTGGTTACGGAAAAGTGACAAGCTGCGAGAAAAATCTTTCTACCAACTACAAACTATCAACTACCGACTTTTCCGCTCTGCATTCTGCCTGTCCCGCCGGGAGCGAAGCAGCGAAGCGACTGTACCAGGGACTTCTCTAATCTTCTGTCCCGAAATTCATTATTAATCCCACAAATATATAACAGGTCAATAAAAATGATCCTCCATATGAAATAAAAGGCAGAGGCAGACCCTTCACCGGGATCATGCCTGCCGTCATGGCTGAATTCACAAAAACATGGGCTAGAAAGATCGATCCGATTCCTATTAATGTTAAGCTGGAAAACCGATCTTTAGAATCTAAGGCCAATTTCAATATTTTTAAGATAAGTACAGTAAATAGGACAAGCATGATTAAAATTGTAATAAACCCAAGTTCTTCTCCAATAACGCTGACAATAAAATCAGATTCCTGAACCGGTAAAAATTTCAAATGAGTCTGGGTTCCCTGTTTCCAGCCGCTGCCCCATAATCCGCCCGATCCCAGGGCTGTTTTACTTTGAATAATTTGATAGGCCGCACCCAGGGGATCCAAATCTGGATTTATTAAAGTAAGAACGCGGTTCTGCTGGTAAGGTTTGAGTGAATTCCAAATCATGGGAGCTAACAGACCCAGAAATATATTTCCGAAATACAGAAGCACTCCTCTCCATAATTCTGGTTTTGAAAGACCGATTATAACAGCTAATAAAACGGCCCAGATAGTAAATGACAATACATGAAATGCTGCTAAAATACTTATTATTGGTGCAAGCACAATAAATAGATGAAAAGGACGTGCCCCGGCCCAGTACAACATTGGGATCACAGGCACCATTATAATTAATGCAGTACCCAGATCAGGTTGTTTCAGTACAATTATAAATGGAATTACAGCAATTATAAATGGAATAATCAATATTTTTATACTCCCCATTTTAAGGTTACGATCTGATAAGTATTTTGCCAGCGCCAAAATTGTAATCCATTTAGCGAATTCAGATGGTTGAAATCTAATGGGAAGGCCGAATTGAATCCAGCGGTGTGTACCCGCAATTTTATCATCAAAAAAGGGTATTATAACAGCAGCCAGAATCAAACCATATAAAATATAAATATATTGGTGAATTGAATGCCGCGGCACAAGCAGTGCGGCCATAAACAGTATTATTCCAATAACAAAAAAAATAAGCTGTTTATTGAAAATATTTACTCCGGATCCTCCGCCTTGAGAAGCTATGCTGTACAGAGTGAAAAAACCCAGAGACGATAAAATCAAAGCAATGATTAAAATGCTGTAAGGGGCATTCCTTAACCGTTTTTGTTGAAATAAAAACACTACTTATCCGTCATGGTTATGGATTCATCTCTAAAATACTCGGCAAAAATCTTATTAGCGATGGGTGCACTCGTTTCACCACCGTGACCGCCATTTTCAACCAGGAGAACTAATGATATCATATCATCTCCTTTTTTTGCGTATGCAATAAACCAGGCATGCGGTTCACCATGAGGATTTTCCGCAGTGCTTGTTTTTCCGGCAATAACCAAATCAGGTATATCCGGATCGGCTGCCCTCCCGGTTCCATTTTCACTAGACACAACTTTTCGCATGGAATTTTCCAAAAAAGACCAGATATTATTACTCAGATAAACAGGAGGATATTTTTCATAAGAATCAGAGGGAAGATCAATGAAATGAAGTTTGGGTGTATTGCCCCGGGTGGCAAGATAATTAATATATACAACCATCTGTATCGGCGTTACCAATAATTCTCCCTGACCAATACTTATATTTAATAAGTTCCCCATGGCCCAACCGCTTCTCCCGTAACGCCTGTTCATATATGAACGATCCGGAACCCTGCCGGTCATTTCGGAGGGTAAATCTATGTCTGTGGCCCTGCCCAAACCAAAAATCCGAGAATATTCTGCTATTTTATTTATACTAAACTTTTGAATAACACGATAAAAATAAACATCACAGGATTCTACCAGAGCTTTTTCAAGATTTACAGCGCCGTGACCGAATTCATTCCAGCATTTAAAAACTCGATCTCCAAATTCGTAGTATCCTCGGCAGGTAGTCTCCCATGTATATTTTACAAGATCCTGATCTAAAATTGCCGCCATAACAATCATTTTGAATATAGAGCCCGGGGGATAGGTACCGTTAGAACCTCTATTTAATAACGGCCGACCGGCATCTCCGATGATTGAGGCCCACTGCTGTTCTTCGATCAGACCAGTAAAAAGATCAGGCGGATAATCCGGAGAACTTAGATATGCCAGAATTCCGCCAGTTTTTGGATTTGAAACTATTCCCGCTCCCCGCAGACCTCGAAATTCTTGTTCAAGGATTCGCTGCATGTCCATATCCAAAGTCGTGTGCAAATCCCGTCCCGGATGCGGAATTCTTGCTTTCCCCTCGGTAATTTTGCGAGCTTCACGGCCGAAGGCATCCACTTCATAAAATTCTATTCCCTTTTCTCCCTGTAATAGATTATCATACTCGCGTTCCAACCCGCTGCCGCCAACCAGGTCACCATATTTAAAGGGAGATTTTTTCCCTAAAGACTTCAGAGTTTCTCTGTCAATTTCTTTTAAATATCCCAGGGCATGGGAGGCTCTTATGGTGTTTGAAAAAAATCTTTCCGGAAATTGTTTATAAACAATTCCCTGAAGCTGATTTTTTGCCTCCTCCAGGCAGCTTAATTGTTCGATAGTTAAATCTTTTGCCAGAATGATCGGAATAAATCTTCCCCGATAATTTTTTTCGAAATTTTTATTTAAAATATCGCTATTTATTCCCGTAGCCTGGCTGATAATGTTAAAGTTTTTCTGCTTATCAGAAATTTCCGAGGGAATTCCGTAAAGGATATATGTAGGGTAATTATCAACCAATATTTTTTTGTTTCGGTCCAGGATAAGTCCACTAGGCGCCGGTAATGTAACCGACCTGATTCGATTTGACTCAGCTTTGCGAGAAAAATTCTCATGCTGGTAAATCTGCAGTGAAAAAAAACGGCCAATTAAAATAATTATTAAAAAAACTACTACAGAAGAGGCTGCCCAAAACCGCTGTTTTGGAACCAGGTTTTCTGCTTTAAGCACGAGCGCTATCCCTTAATGGGAAAAAATAATTGATTATTCCTAAGAATACAAAACTGTAACTTGCCGTCAATAACCATTTCATCCAAAAGATGCCTAAATCTGACTCAAAAAGAGTTTGGTAACGGACATAAGTGAAAATCAAAAAATGAAGGCAAAAGATCAATATCCAGGACAAATGAAAAATATAGGGCAGCATTTTATCATGGTAATGTTTTAATGTTCCGGCCAAATAACCAGTAATTGTACAAATCAGAGATGTAAGACCAAAATAGGATCCCACACCGGCCAGATCTACTAATAATCCAAGCATAAAACCACTGGTAATTCCAACCGGTCTACCGTGTTTTAATCCTGCATAAAGAACGAAAATAGCTATAAAATCAGGACGAATCAGCCGAATCGACAATACTCCAACAAGTAAATATTGGACGATAAATACTGCCAATGCAGCCAGAATAAACTTAATCCAATTCATTATTTTCTTCGATAACTACAAATAAATTCATTAAGGAACTCAATTCAGGTTTTATCCGTACCTGGGCGATTTTTTGAAAACTGCCTCGTTCTTCCAAAACACCTATGACTCTTCCCACCGGTAAATTTCTTGGATAGATATGGCTGAATCCGGATGTTACAACCTGATCATCAACATTAATTGGTGCGTTTTTCTGCAGTTCCCAGATTTGGCATATATTATTATTTTTCCAACGCAGAATACCTACTGTTCCGCTGGGCATAATTCTTACAGACAGGCGGAAATTGACATCACTCAGCATTTGAACCACAGCAGTATTTTCTCCCACCAGTATCGTTTTACCCACCACACCGTCGGGAGTAATTACAGGTTGGTTTATTTTTATCCCGCTGGTAGTTCCAACATCCAGAGTCAGGGCAGTTAAGTTAGAAGATACACCGGAATTCAACACCCTGGCCGGCAGCAGCACAAGATTGCTCTCATTTTTAAAATTCAATAATTCCCGCAGACGCTGATTCTCCTCTCCGGCTCTAATTAATGATTCCATCTCTAAAGTTATCTGAATATTTTTTTCCCTTAGAAGTTGAGTCTCTTCCTCAAGTTTCAACATAGAATTAATCCAGGTAACAGGACTTATTATGTGTCCTAAAATATCGATTGATTTTCCCCTGAGTAAATTCAAATCGGGTGAATCATGATTGGATAAAAGTGATAATGAAAGGCCTAAGGCCAGAATAAATATTAAATGATCTTTTTGCTTAGTTAGAAAAAAATATAAATTACGCATTCAAAATTTAGATCAGCACGGGTGCATATTTTTTCACGTCTTCCAATACGATGCCCGTTCCTTTAACAACTGATAATAGAGGATCTTCAGAGATATTAACAGGCACACCTGTCCGTTCGCGAATAATTTGATCAATCCCTTTCAACAAACTTCCGCCGCCGGTCATTATAATTCCCCGGTCAAGAATATCCGCTGATAATTCGGGAGGAGTTTTTTCCAAGGCTCGTTTGACTGCTTCGACTATGGAATTTACCGGATCTTTTAAAGCCTGTCGAATTTCATCTGAAGATACTTCAATAGTTTTAGGGATACCGGAAACCAGATCTTTACCTTTTATGGCTATGTTTTCAGTCTTCATGCGCATTGCAGATCCGACAGATTTCTTTATGGCTTCTCCCGTTGCAATGCCAATATCAAGTTTATGCTCTTCTCTAAACCATTTAACAATAGCCTCATCCATTTCATCACCGGCAATTCGAATTGTTTCCTTGGTAACAACTCCATTTAAAGCAATTACGGCTATTTCTGTCGTCCCGCCCCCTACATCCACAATTATGTTTCCTACAGGTTGACTTATATCAAGTCCAATCCCAATTGCCGCTGCAACAGGTTCTTCAATTAAAAATACTTCCCGAGCATTGGCCCGCTCACCAGAATCTTTTACTGCCCGGCGTTCAACTTCCGTAACCCCGGAGGGGACACAAATCACCATTCGCGGCCGCGCCAATCGATTCATATTAATTTTACGAATAAATCCCTGGAGCATTCCATCTGTCATATTAAAATCAGCTATGACACCATCGCGTAAAGGGCGTATAATTTCAATGTCGCGGTGGGTACGGCCTACCATTGCATTAGCTTCAAAACCAACAGCAATTATATTTCCATCATGAACAGATCGAGCTACAATGGATGGTTCATTAATTAATATTCCTTTACCCTTTACCCATATTAACGTATTGGCAGTTCCCAGGTCAATGGCAACATCTCCTGATATCCAGGATAGGGGATTTACAAATCGATTTAATATATTCATATGCTCTTAATGTTAATAAATATCCTCAGATTTAACCCATAAATTTAGGAAGAAAGAAGTTTTTTAGTATACATATGTTTTGGTTTGTCAAAAATTTCATCAGCAGTTCCCCTTTCCACAATCCGACCCTTCGACATTATAAGAATACCGTCAGAAATGGCCCTAACAACTTTTAGATCATGAGTTGTAAACAATATACCTAATTCATACTCAGACTTAAGATCCAGGATCAGATTTAAAATTTTAGACTGAATTGAAATATCCAGAGCAGATATAATTTCGTCGCAAATTAAAACTTTAGGCTGTACTGCCAGCGCCCTGGCAATACAGGCCCTCTGTCTCTGACCGCCTGAAAGTTCGTGCGGATAGCTAAAATAGATATCAGCAGGCAGCTGCACGTCATTCATTAATTTATAAACCTGTTTCGGACGGTCATTTGAAGTCGAATATCTTTCTACAACTTCGTCAAGGACCTGACCAATTGTCAGACGGGGATTTAAAGAACCGTATGGGTCCTGAAATACAATCTGAATATCCCGGCGTAAATTGTCCATCTGCAATGGATTATAAATTTTATTCCTGTATAAAAATTTTCCCTCAATATCCTGAACCAGACCGATTAATGTTTTACCAAGAGTAGATTTACCGCAGCCGGATTCTCCGGCGACACTAATAATTTCACCGGAATTCAACTTAAAAAAAATATCGAACAGGATTTGAGATCTCCTGTCCCTGGATAAAATTGATTGTGCGCCCGGATAAAATGCACATAATCCGGATACGGCCAACAGCGGTTCAG
The DNA here is from genome assembly GCA_036446075.1 of Fidelibacterota bacterium. Taxonomy (GTDB): domain Bacteria; phylum Fidelibacterota; class Marinisomatia; order Marinisomatales; family TCS55; genus JAZFSI01. The sequence continues at coordinate 1,289 of JAZFSI010000251.1, read as the reverse complement.
TCCTCGATTTTATGCAGCTGGTCCTTTCTTTCGGCCTAACTTACTTAATTCGTCGGCTCTTTTGTTTTGTTCTCTATAAACATGCTTAAGGGACCATTTTTCAAATTTGATGAGTTCGTTTTGTACCTGCTTATAAAGTATTTTCATGCGAGGATGTTTTACACGGTATTCACCATTAACTTGCTTAACAACAAGTTCGCTATCTGCTAATATAATAATAGTTTTGATTTTTAGTTCATTAGCTACTTTAAGTCCATGGAGTAAAGCTGAATATTCTGCATCGTTATTTGTGGCATCATGCAGATATTCAGAAAAAGAAAATATTTCTTCTTCATTTTCATAAAAAACACCCCCAATGCCTGCCGTCCTGCTTTTCAAATCTGCAGCGCCATCGATATATAAGTATATTTCTCGCGGCTTGTTCAGCTTATCGCCTAATTTAATCAGTACAGGATTACTCTGTTTTTGAGAAATTCCTTTCAGCAAAATTCGGAGAGCTTCAAATTCGTCTTTATTTAATGAAAACATGACCGGAAAATTAAGTCTGCAGACCTAGAATTGAAGAATTTAATTTGAAATAATTATTTATGCTTTGGAAGAAAGGGATTTCCACCGGATTTTACATGACATTCTTCCCAATAATAACACCAGTTGCAGAGGATTGATTCACGGGCTTTAAAAGTTTTATGAGATTTAATGTAAATACGAATTTTATCTATCTTTGATTTTGTCTTTTCTATTAAGGTCTGCAGTTGAACCGGAGTTCTTTTTGATCGTACTTCCAACCCCGCCTGAAGAAAATGCCACACTAAATCAACAGATTCAACAGGATCGCGAATCTGAGTTAAACCAATCTGGTAAAGAGCCAGCTGTCCGTCCTGATCTGCCTGAGATTGGCTTAATACCCTTTTTCCGCTCTTATAATCGTGAATTTCAAAATGACCATGCTTAACCTGGTCGATTCGATCAACTATGCCTTTGATTACGTAATTATCCGAATCATCCAGACGAAAAATTATTTCCACCTCATTCCCTTCAACCGGTTCATTGAAAGGAGAATAATTTCTGTAATATCCGGCCAGACATCTTTCTCCCAGATTAAAATATTGCTGCCAATTAAATTCCCTTCTGACAATGGCAATTTTATTGTGGAATTCCGATTTCCATAATTCATTGTATTTATCCAGAATATCATCTATCAAGAGTATCTGTCCAAGCTTGACCTGATTGTACAGAAATTCCAGGGTTTCGTGCACTCGTTTCCCCATAAATGCTTCAATTCCCTCTGC
>JAZFSI010000250.1:0-3920 GCA_036446075.1 Fidelibacterota bacterium | reverse complement strand
CGAAGTTTCCAAGGGCCCTGGACCATCGCTGCGCTGCTGCGCTGCTGCGCGTTGCTAAATCAAGTTACTTGAGTAGAATTTTTCTTTTAATCCTTCACGGAAAAATCTCTGATTTTTCCCATCACCTTTTACGGGAAAATTTGAGGAAATTTTCCCTCCTTACTTAAAAAATTTATCAAATATTTTACCGTCACCCGTCAGTTAAAAAAATCTCTGATTTTTTTATAGTCACCCGTCATTTTTCACTATGTTATCGATTATAGTGGACAAAATTAATCCACTTTCTACTTGACAAGCTTAAGTGTAGTTTGTATTTTATACAACGAATATGGATTAAAATAGTCCACGATAATAAATATTAAGTAAAAAATATAAGAAGAATATCAGTTTTGGGAATTAGCAAAGCTTGCGAGTACGCGATTTTAATTTTGGAGTATTTCTCTACTAAATCCAAGGGAGAAATATGCAGTAAATCGGAAATAGTAAAAAGCCTGATTCTTCCGGAAGACTATATTTCGAAAGTGCTTCAAAATTTGGTGAAGGCTGGAATTATTAATTCCCTGAAGGGAGTCAAGGGCGGATATCAGCTGAATATGCTGGCTGGGCGGATAACATTTTTAGAAGTGATTGAAGCAATTGATGGAAAAATTAGATTAATAGATGGGGAACCTGGTAAATTAAAAGATTCAGAAAGAAAAAAATTGTACGAAACAATGGGGAGAAAAATGAAAGCGGTGGAATCCGGGATTTCGGAAGTACTGCAATCTTTTAGCTTTGATAAACCCTTGAAAGTTTCCGCCGATAGTAAAAATTAAAATGTATAAAATTTTTTTCCGGGCCTGTCCTGGGCCTGGTCCGGAAGTTGTAAACACTTGTTTTTGAAATAATTCAGGAGGATTAATGCCGCAGGGAGAAAAATTCTGGCGAAAATATATTTTTTCCACTGATCATAAAATCATTGGAATTCAATATGGATTAACTGCTTTGTCGTTTCTCTTATTTGGATTTGTGCTCATGATGATTATGCGCTGGCAATTGGCTTATCCGGAAACACCCGTACCCTTAATTGGATTTCTCCTGGGAGAGGGGGGCATGTTACTACCTGAAGTTTACAATTCTTTAGGTGCAATGCATGGTACAATCATGATATTCCTGGGAGTTGTGCCTTTAGCAGTTGGTGCATTCGGAAATTATTTTATTCCGCTCCAGATTGGCGCGCCGGACATGGCATTCCCTAAATTGAACATGTCCAGTTATTGGTTTTATTTTGCCGGCGGCGTAGTTATGATTTTGGGTTTTTTCCTGCCAGGCGGTGCGGCAAATTCCGGATGGACATCATATCCTCCTTTAGCAAACATTGCGACGATGGGGCAAACCGTCTGGCTTTTAGGAATGGTGCTCCTGATCACCTCATCTCTGCTGGGAGCAATTAATACCATTACAACTATTGTTCAGCTGCGAACGAAAGGCATGAGCTGGATGCGTATGCCAATTTTCACCTGGACACAGTTAATAACCGCTTTCCTATTACTTCTGGCCTTCCCGCCCCTGGAAGCAGCCGGCGTACTGCAGTTAATGGACCGTTTGCTGGATACTAGTTTTTTCATGCCTTCAGGGCTGGTAGTTTCCGGCGAAGTTTTGAAAATTTCGGGAGGCGGCAGCCCCTTGCTCTGGCAGCATCTATTCTGGTTTCTGGCACATCCTGAAGTTTACGTATTAATACTGCCCGCCATGGGAATTGTAGGCGAAATTCTGGCAAATAATACGCGCAAACCATTATGGGGTTATAAATCCATAGTTTACTCTTCTATATTTCTTGGATTTATGTCTTTTATCGTCTGGGCTCACCACATGTTCTTAACTGGGATGGGTACTGCCATAAGTACTTTTTTCCAGACGACAACCATGATCATATCCATTCCTTCGGTGGTAATATTAACTTCTTTGGTAATTTCTCTCTGGGGCGGATCAATCCGTTTTAACTCTGCCATGTTATTTGCTCTGGGTTTTTTACCAATGTTTGCCATTGGTGGACTAACAGGACTGCCCCTGGGACTGGCCGCATCGGATATACATCTCCATGACACTTATTATGTTATCGGCCATTTTCATTATGTGGTTGCTCCGGGAACGATTTTTGCTCTTTTTGCCGGTGTATATTACTGGTTCCCCAAAATCACGGGAAAAAAATTAAATGAAAAATTAGGGAAAATGCATTTTTGGCTGTCCATGTTATTTATAAATGGCGTGTTTATGCCCATGTTTATACAAGGACTGGCTGGAATATCCCGGCGTCTATGGGACGGAGGCGCTATTTATGCCCATGCTTCCGGGACTCTCTGGCTAAATGAAGTTATGTCTATTTCGGCCTGGATGCTTGGATTGGCTCAAATACCATTCATTATCAATCTTATCATAACGTTGCGGAATGGAGAAAAAGTAGATTCAAATCCCTGGAATGCCACGACTTTGGAATGGGCAGCTGCTCCATCCCCGCCTCTACCGCATGGAAATTTTGAAATAATTCCGGAAGTTTATCGCGGTCCTTACGAATACAGCGTACCCGGGGCCGAGTTAGACTATACTCCTCAATCAAAAAAATCGGAAAACAGGTAAATTTAATGGATATTCCCTACAATATAGATGAAAGGCCCGATACAGGCATGTACAATGCAAAATTGGGAGTCTGGTTATTCCTGGCCTCAGAAGTAATGCTTTTTGGCGGTCTATTTTCAGCCTATGTATTTCTCCGCATGGGTGACGTGACCAATTCTTTTGCCGCAGGACCGGCCGAATTGAATATACCGCTCGCTACTCTAAATACACTGGTTCTCATAACATCAAGTGTAACCATGGTTATGTCGTGGGTCTCTCTAAAAATGCAGGATTTTAAGAAGTTTAAATATTATTTGAGTTCCACCCTGTTTTTAGCTGCCCTATTTCTGGTTATTAAATATTTTGAATATTCAGCTAAATTCCAGCACGGTATTTTCCCGAGCACGAATACCTATTTTGCTATTTATTTTACGCTCACCGGATTGCATATGCTTCATATAATTGGAGGCATGGCAGTACTATTTTATTTTCTGTTTCCCGGCTCCCGACTATGGCTTAAAGCGCCGGAGCATTTTACAAACCGCATTGAAATTGCGGGCTTATACTGGCATTTTGTTGATTTGGTCTGGATATTTCTTTTTCCAATACTTTACCTTTTATAGGAGTAAAATATGGATAACTTAAAAATCAGGAGGGGCAATGACGCAGCCGCTGCCGTCAAAAAGCATGTGCGGACTTATATTACTGTGTTCGCCGCTTTGGCCGTGCTGACAGTGGTCACAGTGGCAGCATCTTATTTAGGATTAAGCTCAGGAGAAGCTTTTTTCCTGGCTTTAACAATTGCCTCTATTAAGGGAACTCTCGTGGCCGGATTTTTTATGCACTTGTTTACTGAAAAAACAGCAATTATTGCTATATTGGGAATAACGGTTTTCTTGTTTATGATAGTTCTGTTTTTTCCCTTTCTGGCAGCTGTTGACCAGGCCCTGAGCTGATAATGCTGAACCTTAAGACATTTCATATATTTTTTATTTCTTTATCAATTTTAGTTTTATTTGGATTTCTTATTTGGCAATTGAATCATTTGGATTATGGATTATCCCTTTTTCTGGCAGGAGTCGGGTTTATATCCTGGATTGCATTAATTCTATATCTCAGGAAAACAATTAAAATACTTAAGGCCATTAAATGAATCTAAAAAAAATAGCAGGAATAATAGTTTTGTCGGTAATTCTCATGCCGCGCACATCCCAGGCCTGTGCGACCTGTTATGGTGCCTCGGATGCAGCTGCAACCCTGGGCATGAACTGGGCTATTTTTACTCTTTTGGGAGTAATTGTAAGTCTTATGATCAGTGTTGTTGT
>JAZFSI010000249.1:0-3101 GCA_036446075.1 Fidelibacterota bacterium | reverse complement strand
TCATCCAGCATGGCGCCGCTCATGACAGTTTCGCTGGTAAGGGTTACCCCATTCACAATTTCAATCAGCTGCCGCAAGGCATCAGCTTTGGCAATGCGTAAGGCCGACCTTCTGGCCTGGCCCGCATTTATGGCATTTTCGGGAACAAAACCGATACCGATGGCAGAAATAGTTTGATCGGAATAATTAATGCTGCCTTTTTCAAATTGCTGAATAACCCCCTGAGAAAAGGCCATGGATATGAAGCATATACTCAAAATAAATCTTTTCATCAATTCCTCCTTTTATATCACTGAATAATTTCAGCCGTAATACGGTTACCGGACAGTCCAGTTACTTTAAAATTCAATCCATCCGGGGCGCTGCGGGAAAGGCCCATGGCCAGGGCCTGGGCTTTGCCCTCAAATTCTACTTCATATTCAGCCACACCGTCATTCAAACTTTTAGAGTAGGCATTCCTGATACCGCTAACAGTTTGGGCCAGTAAAAAAGATTCAAACATCATATAAGATCCGAAGTCAGCATTTTTCAGTACGATGTAAACTTTTATAAAATTGGACTGCTGGGTGCTCCATTTGGTGATCAACTGGGCAATTATATTCTTACCCAGTATTTCTGCGGCCTGGTTGGCAGAATTAATACCTGCCGTAGAGGCAGAAATATGGGGTTTTTTACCCCGGGCCTGGGGTACGATGGCCAGGATTTCACCCGTATCAACACGCACGATCTTGGCGTTTATGTCAGCCTGTCCGGAAATCATATTATAAACTTTTCCCCCGGAAGAAATCTTGGCTGTACCCATGACTATTACTTCTGCTCCCATCTGGCTGGCGATTTTAGCTGCTGCTGCAACATTGCCCGAGAGCGCCGAATCGTATTCCCCGCTTCCTTTCAGGGCCATCACCATTTGCCGGTCCACAACGTCAAAACCTTTTTCATAAAACATGGCAATAAGTTTAGTCTCTGCAAAATCAGAAGGCGTATTATCAATCAGGTTCTGCTCATTAACCAGAAATATTATACGGGGCCGATTCATGGAATTAAGCAGAACCTGGAGAGCTGCTTCGTCCGCAATAACCTGGTCTATCATATCTGTTATTTCAGCGCTTATAGTAATTTCCCATAATCCATCGGGACCCTGGCTTTCATTGACAATTTTAAATGTTTTTACAAATCCCTGGGCCTTGGAATATATATTATCTTCAAGAGATGTAGCCGTAACGGTAGTTGTGGAAGAAATATAGGCTCCCAGACCAATTTCCACGGCATCTCTTTTGGCCTGTTCTATGGCCGCATCTTTGGTGGCGCCGTAACCCGTACCGTTTACAGACTGTACCTGTCCCATTAATCCGCTGGAAAAAATTAAAAGTAAAATGACCACAATATTTTGCGTGAATTTATACATATATCCTCAGAATTTGACTCGCCACTGGTACATCTTAAATTATCTCTTCAAACAACACAATGCAATGATTAAAGAAAAAATGTGATCTGTGTCAAAATCCCGACCATCAGGTGTTTTTATTTTCCATTTTTACCTTTATATTCTGCATATCTAAACTTTTTAAGGAACTACGACATGAAAAGTATAATTAAGTATCTGTTCCCTGTTTTCGTATTATTTTTAATCACCAGCTGCGCTACAAAACCGGAAAGTGTTGTCGACACACCGGAATATCATTTTAAAGCGGGCATGCGTGCTGTCGAAAATGAAGATTATCGGCAGGCCATAACATCCTTCCAGCGCTCCGTGGACCTGGATAAAAAATTCGCCCTGGGTTACGGCGGTCTGGGACTGGCCCATGCCTATCTGGGAAATAATGACCAGGCTAAAGATAATGCCTCCAAGTGTGCGGGCAAGGGCAAAAAAGATCCTGAAGCTCTGGCCTTAAGCGCCCGGGTCTGGATCACCATGCGGGACACGGAAAAGAAATGGTTTAAAAGAGCAACTTCATTCCTGGATAAAGGTCTTAAGCGTAAAAAAAACCATGAAGGATCATTATACTGGTATGGTGTGGCCTACCTCTATAATTATAATTTTTCCGAAGCAGAAGACTTTTTCCGCCGCGTAGTGGGCATGAAGGGTGAATATGCCGGCAAAGCGGACGATAAATGGGAACTTTCCCAAAAAATTGTCAGGGCCATGCCCGGAACTTCTGTTGGAAAAAAAGTAGCTTTAAAAGAAAAAATAAACCGGGCTGATCTGGCTGTTTTGTTTGCGGAAGAATTAAAAATCGGCGTTTTAGTGGACCGTATGCCCCAGCAGAATACCGGCTTCCAAACTCCGTCGCAAATGACAAATGAAGCGTCCATTACTATCCCCCCTGATGCCAGGGGACACTGGGCGGAAACCTGGGTCAAGGATATGCTGCGTTATGGCATTTTAGACATTTCCCCGGATGGGAAATTTTATCCCGACGAAGTCATAACCAGAGCTAATTACGCCCTGGCTGTTCAGCGTCTGCTCGTAATAGCCACCAGGGACGAAAGTCTGGAAACTAAATATTTCGGTGAATCTGTCAGCCGTTTCAGCGATGTGCCCAGCAGCCATTTTGCCTACAATGCCATGGCTTTATGCGCAGAACGGGGACTTATGCAGGCTGACGTTATGACCGGTAAATTCGACCCTGCGGGCAATGTTGGCGGCGCCGATGCATTGCTTATTATCCGTACTTTGCAGACTTCTTTAAGAATTACTTTCTAAAAAAATCAAAGATTTTTTAGAAGTGACGGGTGACATGGAAAAATTCTTATAAGAATTTTTCCTGTGACGGGTGACGGTAAAAAATTCGTTGAATTTTTTACGTGAAGAGGAAAATTCAGGGAATTTTCCGTGATAAGGAAAATCGCGGATTTTTCTGTGGTTTGTGACCGGGCACCATTCCTTTCTACAAACTACAAACCATCAACTTCTGACTTTTTTCCCTCTGCCAACTGACTTCTTTTTCCTCGTAACTTCCCTCATGCGCGCATTTCGTAATCCTTTATTAACATTATTGCTATGGGCTTTATTCCCAATGGGATGCGTAGAAACTTTGATCACGGTTCGGGTTTTTCCGGACGGCCGTTATGCCATGGAAATATTTTCGCAGGGAGACAGT
>JAZFSI010000248.1:0-8470 GCA_036446075.1 Fidelibacterota bacterium | reverse complement strand
GTATATCCGGCCACGGTCCCGGCTGATTCCCGAGGACGTTTGGAAATAATATTGATAACGCCGCTGTGGGCATTGGGACCATAAAGGGCGGAAGAGGGTCCCAGCAGCACTTCTATCTGTTTTACATCATCGGAAGTCAATGGAATTGTATTGTAGGCAATAAGCCTTAAAGAAGGTACGTTGGCCATGCGGCCATCGGTGAGTGTCAGCAGGCGGCTGGAGAAACTTGAGTTAAAACCCCTGGCGCTTAAATTATAGCTGTCCAGGCCCGAAGCAGTAAAATCCACCCCTTTTATATTTTTGAAATAATCGCCCACATTGGGGTTGCTGGCATTACGAATTTTAAGTTCGGAAATTATGGAAATGGCCGCCGCCGCGTCAGTGATTTTTTCCCGTTTGCCGCGGCTGGCCGTCACCACATATTCCTGCAGTTGAATGGCAGAAATTATCAGTTCTACATTAAGGATTTGATCGCTTTCTGCAACAATTAAAGAACTTGAATAATCCTCATATCCGATATAGGTAATTTTTATTTCATACTCGCCGAATGGAACGTTTATAATCGTGTAAACACCGTTTATGTCGGCCGCAGCACCGGTTGTAAAGGCAGGACTGGTTATAATTACATTTGCACCAATTAAAGGTTCGTCGTTTTGTCCATCTGTAATATTTCCGGATAGGGAGGCATTTTGCCCAAAAAGCAGGCTGGTAAGAAATATATAAAAGGCCAATATTAATCTGGTCATTTTCTCCCTTTTGCCTTATTTGCTAAAGATTATTAAAAAAAAAGCCGGGGATAGGATTACCCCCAGCTTTTTGCACTGGATTTATTAAAGTGATTTAATGATCGTCATCATGTACTGCTTCCCAGGTTGATTTAAAATCAATCAATTCATTAATGGGGAAACAAACCGGATTAATAATGTATGTCATTTTTCCGCCGGCTGCCAAAGTGGTTGCGCCGCCGCTGATGTCTACGTCGTGGCCGCTGTCGTCAACGGGAACCGGAGCTGCCGGATTTGTGCTGTTTACAAGCAGAGCATAAGGCATTCCGAATGCCGTGGCGCCGCCTGCGCTGGCTAGATTATCAGCATGCATATAGATGATCATGTCTGTTGCATCGATACTGCCGTCACCGCTCAGATCTGTTAAGGGATTTTTAACAGCAACAACTTTTACGGATATTTCGGCACCAATATTGAAAGCGTACCAGGTCAAATAGCCGCTCCAGGGAACCAGAGTCGGACTCATTATATAAGCGGAGTCACCCATAGCTTCACCGGATGCAGCAAATGCTCCGTCAACTATATAAGCTTCGTTAACTCCCATGATTACACGGTCGTCATCCTCACTCCAGGAAGTCTGAATCTCAGCGTAATCTTCATCGTGGGCATCACGATCCAGGAAATTTATTTCCATTTCGTGGATTTCTCCGTCTTCCTCATGGAAAATAACTTCGCCGTCGTCAAAAGGAGGTAAAACCTGGTCACCGAGATTAACATCGCCGGCCAGTGTCAAAGATCCTACGTTATTGATATCGTAGGTTATTTCATAATCCCCCTGGTCAGAAATCTGAGGGATTGTAAAAGCGGTGGCGCAGGTGGTTAGGTTGGTCCTGATTGTGGGATAGGTTCCATTTACAGTATATGTCCCGGCATCTTCTGCGCTGGCAGCATCAAAGAAGGTACCTACCATATCAATACCGCTGGCAATCAGCTCGGATTCACTGAAGCTGGCAGCAATGGGGAATCCGGGAGCCACTCCATCATCCGACCATGAACTTAAGGTCTGATCTGCGGCTGCAGCATAAGCGCCTAAAATAGCAGCTGCATAATTCCAGCTTGCTGTAAGATCAATAGTAGTATCTGAGGGCCAGTCAGGAAGGTAGGCGATTGTTCTGGTATAATCACCGGTGAGTCCAACCAATTGCCATTCACCGACGATATCCCCCAGAGCGGGCCCTTTATCCTTATCGTCGTCTTCACAGGCGCTGAACAGCACAAATGAAGTAACGATAAGAGTTAAAATTTTGAATTTATTAAATTTCATTCTATCTCCTTAAAGTATGAATTCGTAATTAGTTTTGCGTGCAGATATCTGCAGAAAACTATTATCAATCGGTTGAAAGTAGCACGATCATTAATCATTTTCAAAGGATTTTTTCTGCCGATCCCTGCTGTCTTTGCTGCTGCTCCAGGTGCGCCTTTCGAGCCAGCGTTTTAAGGACCACAATAATAATATTGATCCCAGAATAAACAAACCGTTTGAGACGATTAATAAGGTTATTCGATCCACAGGCAAATTTACGACAGGAGGGGAGAAAAAATTCTACGAATTTTTTACCGTCATCCGTCACCCGTTACCGGAAAAATTCTCTGAATTTTTCCATATCACCCGTCACTTTCTTTTCGGACTTCTTTTGACTTAAAATATACCGACCGGTCGGTATATAACCTTGTATTTACTTTTGCAGATAATTAACTTTATCCAACATTTAATAAGGAATAAATTCAATTCCTTAAAGCAGGAGAAAAAATGAAAATTGCTGTATTAGTTAAACAAGTACCCGGTGGCGAGTCTACCCTGCGTCTTAATCAGAATGGGACTTGGATAAATGAAGATGCGGTAACCTATGAAATGAACGAAAGCGACAATTACGCTCTGGAGGAAGCTCTACAAATCAGGGATTCCGTTGGAGACAGCGAAGTTGTTGCTGTAAGCATGGGGCCTGACCGCGTTCAAAAAATTATCAGGGAAGCCTTGGCAAAAGGTGCTGAACGCGGTATTCATATTCAAATGCCCCAGGCTGGCCTGACCGATAGTCTTTTAGCCGCCCGTGAATTTGCCGCAGTTATGAAACCTGAGAAATTCGACCTGGTTTTGTCCGGGCTGCAGTCGGATGATTTAGGACTGGGACAAACGGGGGTGATTCTGGGTGAATTTCTGGGAATGTCCACGGCTACGCTGGTAGTTGAAACAAAACTGGAAACAGACGGCTTGAAGGTTAAACAGGAACTTGAAGCGGGCTGGTTTCAATGGGTCAAAATGTCACTGCCTGCAAGTTTGACAATCCAATCCGGGTTAAATACTCCGCGCTATCCCTCCTTAAAGGGTATTATGGGCGCCAAGAAAAAAGAACTTAAACTAGTTACAGCAGAAGTGGATAAAGCTCGGCAATCAATAGGTAAAGTATTTACGCAGCACAGTGAAAAGAAAACAATTATGCTGGACGGATCAATTGATCAGGTTGTTGAACAACTGATCAGCGCTTTTAAAACAGATATAAAAATATTGTAGGAAAATTTATGGATATTTTAGTCGTTCTTGAGGCAAGTAAAGGATTAATCCACCGCATGAGCCTGGAAGCAATAACCTCCGCCCAATATTTGGGGCATGAGCTGGGCCTAAAAGTAAACGTCTTGGCACTGGGTAAAGATGCAAAGGCCCTGGCTCAACAAGCTTCTTCATTTGGTCTTGAATCAGTAATGCTGGTGGAAAATGAACAATTATCTACCTATTCGGCGGATGGTTTTGCGGAAGCGGTCAAACAAATTATTGAAAAAGAAAAACCGGCCTATGTTATTTTCGGCCACACATATCAAGTCCGGGACTATGTGCCCAAAATAAGCGCCCGGACCAATTCTCCATTCCTGGCTGACAACATCGGCCTTAAAATAATTAAGGGTAAACCGGTTTTTATCAAACATCTCTTCAATGCAAAACTTGCCGCAGAAATTGAACCGCAGTCGGAAGGAACCTGCTTAATCAGTTTTCAATCCGCTGCTTTTCAGGCAGAAAATATAAAATCCGGATCGGGCCCCATAAAATCCGTGACTGTAGATATTTCTGAAGATCAGATTAAGACTCGGTCTGAAGCTCCTTTTCGGGAAGAAGCCGGTGGCGTTGATTTAACTGCTGCAGATATTATTGTGTCCATTGGCAGAGGAATCGGGAAAGAGGAAAATCTGGCAATTATTTATGATCTGGCCAAAGCTCTTAAGGGAGAAGTGGGATCAAGCCGGCCGGTTGTGGATGCGGGCTGGCTGCCTTCCTCCCGGCAGATCGGAAGTTCGGGACAGACAGTTTCCCCGAAATTATACCTGGCTCTGGGGATTTCCGGATCTATACAGCATGTTGTAGGCATGAAGGGTTCCAAAAAAATTGTAGCCATAAATAAAGATTCTGATGCTCCTATTTTTGAATTGGCAGATTACGGCATCGTGGGTGATATAATGGAAATAGTTCCTAAACTTACCGATGCTTTAAATCCCTGAAGTAATTGATCAAATACAGAGGGTAGATTATTGCTGACTGCGATTGAACGAATTCTGTTTATAATATTGCTGATCCTTTCATTAGGATTATCAATTGTAACATTCCGCAGAATGTTCAAAGTCATCGGGCGCGGGACCGAGCCCATTAACTGGGTCCAAACTCTGAAAAGATGGCCCCGGGGAATGGCTGTATTTTTAGGGCAGAAGACACTGTTTAAAACCCGATCCTTACTCGGCGCCGTGCATACGGCGGTGGCCTGGGGTTTTACTCTGTACCTGGCCGTCAACGTGGTAGATATTATGTATGGGATGCTGCCCGGGTTTCATTTTTTTGAGAAACATTGGCTGGGATTTGTTTATCGCCTGTTCGTGGACATATTCAGTGTTTTAACGATTCTGGGAGTAGCACTTTTTCTGATCAGAAGATTTATCGCATCTGATCAAAGATTGAGCATTAATAGTCCTGTAATGTTGACTGAATCTGCCGGTAAAGGTATAAAACGTGATTCCCTGCTGGTGGGATTTTTTATAATTTTTCATGTCGGTTTTAGATTTCTGGGGGCATCGGTTGAAATTGCTCTCACCGGAACCGGCGACATGAGCCAGCCCGGGGCCGCTTTTTTAAGTTTCATATGGAATGGATTTCCTGCTTCGACTCTAATAATCGCAGAACATTTCTGCTGGTGGATGGCCCTGGGCCTGATCCTGTCATTTTTACCGTATTTCCCCTATTCAAAACATGCTCATTTATTTATGGGACCCCTTAACTTTATGGCAACTGACAGAAGCAATTCCTATACAGCCCTAGAAAAAATGGATTTGGAGGATGAAAATATTGAGCAATTCGGTGCCTCCCTGCTGGAACAATTAACTCAAAAAGAATTGCTGGACGGTTACGCCTGCATCATGTGTACCCGCTGCCAGGATGCTTGTCCTGCTTATATTACAGGGAAAGAACTTTCGCCGGCTGCCCTGGAAATAAATAAACGATATTATATAAATAATAAGATGGGCGCTCTGGCCCGGGGAAAAGAATCTTCGGAACCATTGTCGACCTGGATGCTTACGGAAGCAGCAGTCTGGTCTTGTACAACCTGCGGATTCTGCCTGGAAGTTTGCCCGGTCGGCAACGAACCCATGGTTGACATCTTAAGAATGCGGCAGGATCTGGTGTTGATGGAAAGCCGTTTTCCAAAGCAGGCCATGGATGTATTTAACAAGTTGGAGACCTATGGTAATCCCTGGGGATTAAGTCCGGATGAGCGGGAAAAATGGACAACGGACCTGGAAGTTCCTTTATTACGGGAAAAGAAAACAGCCGAATATCTGTATTGGGCCGGATGTTCCGGAGCCTACGATGACCGAGGGCGTGTTATATCTCGAGCAGTGGCAGCAATTTTGAATAAAGCCGGAATAGATTATGCCATTTTAGGGAATGAAGAGTCCTGTACCGGTGATTCAGCGCGGCGTATGGGCAATGAATATCTTTTCCAGATGATGGCTGAGAAAAATAAGGAAACTTTGGAAAAATATGCCATAAAAAAAATAATTACCCAATGTCCACATTGTTTAACAACCCTTAAAAATGATTATGCGGAAATGGGAATGGAATTGGAAGTGGTGCATCATTCTCAATTTATTTCAAATCTAATTAAAACAGGAAAAATTAAACCTGAGAAAACTTTTGAAGATAAAATTACTTTCCATGACGCCTGTTACCTTGGCCGCCATGAAGGAGAATATTCGGCTCCGCGTAACGTTCTCCAGTCCATCCTGGGGCAGAATAATAAATTGATCGAAATGAAACGCAGTAAAAACACAAGTTTCTGCTGCGGAGCAGGCGGAGGCAATATGTGGTATGATACAGAAGGCGAACGCATAAATGTGGAACGCTTTAACGAAGCTTTAGAAACCGGCGCTAAAACATTAGCTACATCCTGTAATTATTGCATGATTATGATGGATGATGCCCGCAAAGTAACCGGCCAGGACCAGAATATTAATGTTATTGATATTGCGGAACTGGTTGCGCAAAGATTGTAAATTTTATTTAATTTTTCCTGTGGCCAATTCTAATCATTTTTATCTGCCTTTCGAAAAGAAAGGAAAGGAAAGATTAAATTCAAAAACCATTCAATCTCTGTCAGAATATGAGAAATATCAATTATCGTTTCACCCTGAACGCCCTAAATTTTGTGATTATTTATCCCTTTTTTCTAAAGTTGAACCCTGCCTTGAAAGTGATGAATTTGGAGCCTGTCTAATCCAGACCTATCGCGCCTCCCTGATTATTTCCCAGGCCGAAATAGATGTTATGTTAATTGGGCAGCAAAGCGGCCCTGCTTCTAATTATAAGGAATTACGCCTGGCCATGGAAGATAGTGAAGTTCTGCATAAATGGAACCATGGCATGCCAAATCCAACTTCCTACACGCGGGCCATACAGGCCGTTAAGATTGCCAATCAGGAAAATAGGCTCATTATTGTATTTGTAGATACTCCCGGAGCTGACCCTACGGAAGAGTCGGAAGCTCAGGGAATTGCCTGGGCCATAGGAGGCACCATCAAAGCCCTGATTGAATCAACAACCACTACCATGTCCATTATCATCAACCGGGCCTGCAGTGGAGGAGCAATTGCTTTAACGGGAACAGATGTAACCCTGGCCCTGGAATATTCGACCTATCTGGTTATTACGCCGGAAGCATGTTCTTCCATTCTTTTTCATGATCGTTTCCATGCCGACGAAGCAGCTGCGGCAAGTCAAATCACCTCCAGAGAGGGTTTTAAACTAGGCATTGTGGACGAACTAATACCAGAAGCGGCCGGACCCGCACATCGCTTTCCGCATGAAACCAAAAAAGCCGTGAAAGCGGTGATAATCAAACATGCCGAATATCTCAATTCTATTGCAGCCGAAGATATTTTTAATGAACGTATTAAAAGATGGGCTAAAATAGGAAAATGGGATGAAGCAGAATTAACAGCTGCTCGTTCACCTGGAATAAAAGTCAGCAGATTGCCCCAGGCGGAAAGCGGTTATATTAAACATCATCTAGCCTGTTATTCTGAGAATGGAAATAGAATATATGACCCGGTCTCAATCAAAAAACTCAATCAAAATAATTTTGTATGTGATATCTGCGGTTACCGTTATTTACGCCCCTCGGCCTGGGATTATATTAATTTAATTTTGGATAAGGACAGTTTCCGGGAACATCCGGAAACAGAGTTAATCTTGGATAAGGATATTTTAGGCTTTCCCGGTTATGGCGAAAAACTAGCCAGTACCAGGCTTAAAACGGGTTTAAAAACAGCCATGATAACTGGAAATGGAAAAATTTTAGGGCGGGAAATAGTTTTTTGTGCCACCGATTTTGGATTTTTAGGCGGCTCTTTCTGTATGAGCACTGGGGAAAAAATTTGGAGAGCAGCCGATATCGCCCTTAAAAATGGAATCGCTCTCGTTTTACAGGCTGCCGGAGGAGGAGCCCGCATGCACGCCGGTTGTTCTTCCATGGTCAGTATCCCGAAGGCGCACGTGGCTTTGACTAAAGTAGAAAAAGCAGGATTGCCCGTGGTGACAATAATAACTGATCCTACCCTAGGCGGAGTTGCCATTGGTTACGGATCCAGAGGAATCCGGTTGTTTGAGGATAATGCCGGAAATATCGGCTTTTCCGGAAAACGGGTAATTGAACAATACACAGGACATAAAGTATCCCGGGATTTCCAAACCACAGCCTGGCTGGTAAAACATAAGCATGCGGAAATTGTTGTCAACAGAACAAATATTAAAGAAATAATTAATGGAATTATTTGATAAGAAGTCAGAAAGACAGATCCAAGAGACGGAGAAAAGGTCAGATTTCAGTTAAAACCTTTGAAAGGTTTTAATTGGCTGTCCACCCCTTTGATTTCTGCTTACCATGAAGAGAGCGAGCGAGTGCATTGACTTTATTTACCAATTGATTTCTTTTTTATTCGTGACTCGTCACGCGTTACAGGAAAATTCTTATTAGAATTTTCCTGTAACGCGTGACATTTTCCCCTCTGACTTCTGCCTGTCCCGCTGGGAGCGAAGCAGCGGAGCGACTGTATCAGGGACTTCTTTTTTTCATTCTTTCGATAAATCTACTAATTCAAGCCCCAATTCTTCCGCCAGTTCCCAGATTTGACTATCTTTATAAAATTCA
>JAZFSI010000247.1:0-6121 GCA_036446075.1 Fidelibacterota bacterium | reverse complement strand
GCGCGGCGCGCCGATCGATGCCGGCGGGATGTACGCGAGAAGAGCGGCGGAGACACCGGGAGCGGTCGTCTCGGACTTGCTCGTTTCGCGCTCGGGGTCATCACCGTGCGCAGCGGCTGCCAGCAACACGCAACACAGGATCACAAATGCTCTCATCGGCTTCTCCTTGTCTTTGGGTCTCACCATCTACAGCCAGCTACTGATCAGCAGATACGGAGACCAGTATCACTATTTAACTCTGTTTAATAGCGGGCTGCAGGGTATTGAAAACGAATTAAAGGCTCTGAATCCTCATAAAATTCTTGAAAGGGGTTATTCTTTGGCATTTAAAAATGATGGATCTATTGTACGGGCTGAATCGAATCTAAAAAGGGGAGAAGATTTCATTTTGCGCACGGGACAGGGTTCTCTTTTAGCCCGGAAGAAAAAATCCATAGACTATCTTGATAATAAGCTTTAAATGCATAAATTTATGCAGCTTAGACAGACAGAAATTCCAGCCCTAATTATAAATTAATCAAACGATTCAAATATGAATAAAATAAAGTCTAATTTTAATTTTGAAGAAACACTTCGGAAACTGGAAAAAATAGTGGAATCAATGGAAAAAGGTAACCAGTCTCTGGAAAAAAGTTTAAATCTTTACGAGGAGGGGGTCAAATTGACTGCAGATTTAAAGCAGCATTTAGAATCAGCAGAACAAAAGGTCCAGTTCCTTATCAGCCAGACAGATAACAGCACTGCGCCGGAAAAATAAATAAATGAATACACGCCATTTAAAAAAACCAAAAATTTTTGGGATTTGGGGAAATACGGAAAAGCCACGTTTTTGGAAACTTCTGCCGGAAATCGCAGCCTGGGCCGGAGAAAATAAAATTAAAATTTATTTAACTACTCGAATACATGATAGAATAAAAGATTCAAAATCCTTTAATCACCAAATTATTCAATCAGCAGAAGATTTTTATAAGCTTGATTTTCTGCTCTGCCTGGGTGGCGACGGTACTATGCTTTCGGCTGCGAGGGCTGTAGGACATCGAAAAACTCCATTGCTGGGGATTCACCTGGGTAAACTGGGATTTATGGCAGAAGTAACCGTGGAAAACATGTTTAAACGTTTAGGTCTTGTTGCCGGAGGTAATTATGGACTGCAGAGCCGCATGGTTTTAAAATGTGAAGTATATAACGGTAAGAAGCCAAAAGTGTTTTATGCCCTGAATGACTTTGTAATTGACCGGGGTAAATCAAACCGGATATTAACCATGCATCTTTTATCCAATGATAATTTCGTAGCTGAATATCGGGCGGATGGACTGATTGTTTCCACACCGACAGGGTCAACCGCCTATTCGCTGTCAGCGGGCGGCCCCATTGTAATGCCCTTGTTAAAGGCCATTGTAATTACTCCCATCTGCCCTCATACATTAACTTTACGCCCGATTGTGCTGCCGGAAGACCGCAGTATAGAAATTAAATTTCCAATGGATGACGGCAATGATTTTGCCCTGGCTGTGGATGGCCAGATAACGGAATATCTAGATATTCATTCTAAAGTATACATTCAAAAAGCCCCCTTTGAGATAAAAATGATTGAATTTGAAGACATTAATTATTTTCAAACTCTAAGACGAAAAATGGGCTGGGGGCACAGCGGGGAAAAATAAAAATAAGAATTCAGAGGGGAAAATAGTTACGTGTTACGAGAGGGAAAAAGAAGAAATCAGTCGGCAGAAGTCAGAATTCAGAGGGAAAACAGTTACGAGTGACAAGTGACGAGTGAAAATGGGTGGAAACTACACTTAGGTCCCGCACTATTATTAAAATTATCCTCAGATTTTCCCTTCCCGTCACAGAAAAATCGTAGATTTTTCTCATTACGGAAAAATTTAGTGAATTTTTCCTCTTCACCTGTCACGAAAAAAAAATCTCTATTTTTTTTCCGTCACCCGTCACCCCATTTGCTTATGGCGCCTCAGCATACAATCATTCATAATAACCATTAATCCGGCCTTTTCAGCCAATAATGCTGCTTCTTCTTGGATTACCCCATCCTGCAGCCAAAGGACCGCGGCGCCTATCTCAATCGCCGCAGCGGCAATTGAGTAAACGAATTCGGATCTTCGAAAAACATCCACAATATCTACTTTTTCCGGAATATCTTTCAGAGTTCCGTAGCATTTTTCTCCGGCAATTTCTGCATGTCCTGGATTTACCGGAATAATTTTAAAACCCTGGTCGCGTAAATAGAGAGCCACGTAATGGCTGGGGCGTTCCTGCTTTGGGGACATTCCCACGATGGCAATTGTTTTTAAATTGAAAATTTTCTCAAAATATTTCTGTTCGTTCATATTAAATCTTACCCATGGACAATTTTTATCTTCTAAACAAATTTCCTAAAACATAAGAAATTATTGCCGGGTTTTCCTCCAAACGCCTTAATGAATATTCAAACCAGGATTGCCCGTAGGGGATATATATTCTAACTGCGTATCCTTTTTCTTTCAACTCATGCAGGCGGTTGCCCATGGGAACCCCAAGCAGAGTCTGGAATTCAAATTTATTTGAGGGGATATTGTTGTTTTCGATGAAGGCTTCCAGTCTGTCGATTAGAGTAATATCATGAGTTGCCAGACAGGCATAACCCCGGCCCGTCATTAATGTTTTTGCCATATCAAAAAAATTCTGCCTTATTTCTGCCGCCCCCTGGAAAGCTATAAGGGGAGATTCGCGATAGATGCCTTTACAAATGCGTAAGTGCAGATTTTCGGAATCCAGAGCTTTTAAATCATCCAGGCTGCGGTGAAGATAGGACTGTAAAACCGTTCCAACTCCCGAGTGCTGTTTCTGGGCTTTGAAGTATATTTTCAATGTAATATCGGTAAAATCCGATTTTTCCATGTCAATGGTTAGACCCAGGCCTGTTGATTTAGATTTCTCTATAATTGAATTCAGATTTTTTTCTGCCAGCAATGGATCTAATTCCAGGCCTAAATGGGAAAGTTTTAAGGAAACAGTATTGTCTTCTCCGATTAAATCCAACCTATCATACAAATTGCAGTAAGCTTTCTTGACTTCCAGGGCTTCGTTAACATTAATTACGTGTTCCCCCAGAATATCAATGGTAGTCTTAAATCCCTGTTTATTGATTTTACCAACCTGATCCAGAACCGAGTCCAGGGTTTCGCCGGCTACATATGGTTTGGCAAATGGTTTAATCAACCACTTGGGTAAATAAGGCAAAACTGCCCCTGCAGAATAATTAAACCATGACATGGACATCTAAATTTATAATCATAAATCCCTTGCCTCCAAAGACACTTTAAAAAGAAATCAGAGAGGAGGAAAAATTCATAGAATTTTTCAGTTAGAAGTGACAAGTTACGTGTTACGAGCAGGGAAAAAGAAATCAGATGGGGAAGTTACGAGTTACGTGTGACGAGTTAGCAGTGGAGGAAAAGATTAAAGATTGCGGAATGAATTTGTTTAAAAATTCTTACCCGTCACCCGTCACAGAAAATATTCGCAGAATATTTTCCATACTTCTAACTATGAACCATTTACTGCTAAATTCTTCAACTATGTTGGCATTTAATCAGCGCCTTTCTAAATTAATTGAAACAAAAAATTCCAATTTATGTGTCGGGCTTGACATGGATATTAAAGCATTTAAGCAGGACCAGATTTCATTATCGGACTTAAAGAAGCATTCCAGAAAAGTAATCGAAGCAACCAGTGATTTAGCCGCAGCTTATAAACCGAATTTGGCTTTTTTTGAGCGTTGGGGCAGCGTCGGCATCGAATGGCTGGAGAAAACAATGGAACTTTTCCCTCAGGACACGATTATAATTGGTGACGCAAAAAGAGGCGATATAGGAAATACTGCACAGCATTATGCCCATGCTCTTTTTAAACATTTTGGATTTGACGCTGTTACGATTAACCCCTATATGGGTATTGATTCAATTCAGCCTTTTATTCAAGACAAGGAAAAGGGTGTATTTATTTTATGCAGAACATCAAATCCATCTGCATCCGATCTGCAAGATTTAAAAATAGGGAATATTCCACTTTTTATAAAAACAGCAGAACTGGGAGTAAAGCTCAATCAAAGAAATAACGTGGGACTTGTGGTCGGCGCCACAGCCCCGCAGGAAATTTCAAAAGTGAGGACGGCAGCGCCGCGTTTACCTTTTTTGATCCCGGGCATTGGTGCTCAGGCAGGAAATTTAAGGCAAAGTATGGAAGCTGGAATTGTAAATGGTACTGTTTTAATTAATATTTCGAGAGGTATTAGTTTTGCCGGAGATATGAGTTTTTCTCAAATTCGGGCTGCAGCCAAAAAATTTCTCGAAAAGATGCGGTTAATTAATAATGGATAGAAAATCATATTTGGAAATTTTTCGAAAAACCGGAGCTTTATTGGAGGGTCATTTTATTCTTACTTCGGGCCTTCATAGCGCAACTTATTTCCAATGTGCAAAAGTTCTCCAATATCCGCAGTATTTAAAATTGTTCAGTCGTACGTTGGCGGATATTTTTAAAACCTCTCAGGCCGATGTAGTGATTTCTCCTGCAGTCGGCGGAATTGTAATTGGAACTGCAGTGGGTTTAGAATTAGGATTACGCACAATATTTACAGAACGGATTGCAGGTAAAATGAATTTAAGGCGTGGTTTTGAATTAAAGCAGGGGGAAAGAGTCTTGATTATTGAAGACGTAATAACTACTGGCGGATCTGTAAAAGAAGTTGTAAACCTGGTTAATTCTCAGGGAGCAGAGATAACCGGAGTGGGTGTAATTGTAAATCGCAGTAACGGCAATGTAACCTTTAACAATCAATATTCATTGGTTTCCTTGGAGGTTGTGAGTTACGCTGAAAATGAAATTCCGGATGAATTAAAAAAGATTCCCGGAATAAAACCGGGAAGCAGGAGCATTTAATGAAAAAACTATGTATTATATTAACAGGAGTACTATTAATGAGTTGTTCTCAGGACCAGGACGTGGCCGTTATATCAACCGAATTTGGTGATATGATCGTTGAGTTTTATGAAGAGACGGCACCTCAACACGTTGAAAGTTTTAAAATTCTGGCTGCCGAAGGATATTTTGACCAGACAACTTTTCATAGAGTAATTCCAGGTTTTGTTATCCAGGGCGGAGACCCGAATTCAAAAGATGAGGACAGATTAAATGACGGCAGCGGAGGCAGAGCCGGGAAATATTTCGGAATAGGAGAAGAGAATAATAAAGATACCTGGGTAATTCCGGCAGAATTTAATGATTCACTCCATTTAAAGGGTACTTTATCCATGGCCAGAACCAATGAGGAGAACAGCGCTACCAGCCAGTTTTTCATTTGCGCTGCTCCCGTTCCAAGATTAGACGGAAAATATACCATATTTGGAAAAGTAATAAAGGGTCTGGATATAATCGATCAAATTGTTCAGACCGCCACACCCCGGAACCAAAATCCTCTTTACCAGGGTCCGGATATGGATAATCCTCTGGACAAGATTGAAATGAAGGTAATCTTAACAAAACGTTCCAAGGTGTTAAAATAAAAATAAGGTAAAAGCATTTCCCTTATTTTTAAAATATTAGGTTGATCCATCCAGTACTATATATACTGCGCTAATTCCGTATTGATCGGACGCTGAATATGGCGAAAATCAGAATCGGGATTGCCCTCGGCGGCGGCGGTGTCAGGGGAGCCGCCCATATTGGAGTATTAAAAGTTCTCCATAAAGAAAAAATACTTTTTGATCAAATTGCCGGAACCAGCGCCGGAGCAATTATAGGCGCCATGTATGCAGCCACCCTGGATCCGGACTGGATGATTAATCGCTTTAATAAATTAATCACCAGTACGGAGTTTGAAAAATTGGGGACGAACAAGCTGATTTCCAACCGGGATACCCATTCTGCCTTTGACCAGATCGCTAAAAAAGTTAAAAATCAGATGGTTTTGGCCATGTCGCTCCACAGAACGTCTATTATCAGCAGAAAAAAATTAAAAAATGTGATTAATTTTTTACTACCCGTTGATACTTTTGAGGAATTAAAAATACCCTTAAGTGTTGCAGCTACGGATCTTCAGAACTGTGAAACGGTAATTTTT
>JAZFSI010000246.1:0-10472 GCA_036446075.1 Fidelibacterota bacterium | reverse complement strand
AAATATATAACCCAGACGAAGGGTTTTATAGAAAGATTTCGTTATAAAAATACCAAAGCAACACAGGTACAGAGCCGTATAAAAATGCTGGAAAAATTGGAAAAAATACTTCCGCCTGACGAAAGGGCCAGCTCAATGCAGGTTAATATTCCTCAGCCGCAGCGCTCACCCTTAAAAGTTTCTGTTATGCAGAATGTAAAAAAAGAATATGGTGAATTGACCGTTTTTGAAGAATTGAATTTAATTATTGAGCGGCACGAGAAAATTGGCCTGGCAGGACATAATGGCGCCGGTAAATCTACTTTATTAAAAATGCTGGCAGGAGTAGAAGCGGCCACCGGAGGCTCAATCATGATCCCGCCGACAGTGCAGGTTGGATATTTCGCTCAGCATCAACTGGAGACTCTGGATCCCAAAAAGAATGTCTATGAATCGATTCAGGCAGTTAGTCCCGGCTGGAGTATTTCACAGATCAGATCCTATCTGGGTGGTTTTTTATTTTCTGGTGACGAGGTCGAAAAAAAAGTCAATGTACTCTCCGGCGGGGAAAAATCACGCCTGGCGCTGGCGCGTATGCTGGTAATTCCGGCCCATTTATTACTGCTGGACGAACCGACAAATCATTTGGACATGGTTTCCAGAAACGTTGTGGAAAACATACTCAAATCGTTCACCGGAGCGATTGTGTGTATTTCCCATGATCGGCATTTTTTAAATGCCGTCACCAGTAAAATAATTGAAGTAGGGGGCCGGAACATTCGTTTATACGCTGGGAATTATGATTATTATTCATGGAAAAAAGATCAGGAAAATTCTAAGAAAAAAAATGTTTCTGAAAAACCGCGAAGTCTGCTGAAAAAGAAGAACTATAAAGAACAGAAGAAAATAAAAAACCGTCTGACCTGGATTAAAAAAAGATTTAATGAAATTGAAATTGCCCTGGAGCAGAGCCGCCGGATTTTGAATGATCCTGATAATATCAGTAATTATGAGAAGATTCAAAAAACCATGGAATCCATGACAGTGATGGAAAATGAATATTTAAGTTTAATTGAGAGTCAGGAGAAAATCGAGATTGAACTTAAAAATTGAGGGCTGAGTTTTAGGTTTATCAAAAAGTGCAGGTACAAACCAGATTTCGATCTCCGTAGGCATTGTCAATTCTACTCACAACGGGCCAGTATTTATGTTCTTTCAGCCAGGGCGCCGGAAAGGCTGCTGTCTCTCGGGAATAAGGATGGTCCCATTGGGTAGTTGTAACAAAAGCAGCCGTATGGGGAGCATTTTTCAATAAATTGTCAGATTTATCCATTTCCCCGGTTTCAATAGCGCTTATTTCTGCCCGAATTAATAAAAGCGCCTGGCAAAATCGATCTAATTCAGATTTTGATTCACTTTCAGTGGGTTCGATCATTAAAGTACCGGGCACAGGAAACGACATTGTTGGAGCATGAAATCCATAATCCATTAGTCTTTTAGCCACGTCTTCTTCTGTTATTCCAGCAGATTTTTTAAAGGGACGTAAATCAATGATGAATTCATGGGCAATCATGCCTCTTTTCCCGCTATACAAAACTGGATACTGGTCTTTTAATACTTCCGCCATATAATTGGCATTTAAAATCGCAGTCTGAGTAGATAGTTTTAGTCCTTTTGAACCCAAGAGAGAGATATAAGCCCAGGAAATGGGTAAAATACCCGCACTTCCGAAAGGCGCTCCGGAGACGGCTGAACTGGCTTTTTCACCTCCGGTTTTCACCACAGGATGGCCGGGTAGAAAGGGAGCTAAATGTTCGGCTGCAGTAATGGGCCCCATGCCGGGACCGCCTCCGCCGTGAGGGATGGCGAATGTTTTATGCAAATTTATGTGGCAGACATCGGCGCCCAGTTCTCCCAGTCTGGCCAATCCCACCAGGGCATTTAAATTGGCTCCGTCCACATAAACCTGGCCTCCTGCCTGGTGTACAATTTTTGAAATATCTTTAAAAGATTCTTCAAAAACACCGTGCGTAGAAGGGTAGGTAATCATCATGGCGGCCAGATCCCGGCCATGCTGCTTTGTCCTGGCTTTCAAGTCTTCCAGGTCAATGTTGCCCAGCTGATCGCATTTTACTACAACCACTTTCATACCGGCCATAATCGCACTGGCAGGATTAGTGCCGTGGGCGGAGGCTGGTATCAGGCAAATATTACGGTTTGCGTTTCCCCTGTCTTTGTGAAAGGCTCGGATAGTAAGCAGACCGGTATATTCACCCTGAGCGCCTGAGTTGGGCATCATGGAGCAGGTCTTTAACCCGGTTATATTACATAACCAGGCAGATAGTTCATCAATAATCTGTTTATATCCCAGAGCCTGGTCCGGGGGTATAAAAGGATGAAGATCAGAAAATTCGGGCCAGGATACCGGCAGCATTACTGAAACTGCATTAAGTTTCATGGTGCAGGAGCCCAGTGGAATCATGCTGCTGTTCAGAGCTAAATCCCTGGTTTCCAGGCGGTGCAGATATCTCATCATATCTGTTTCTGAGTGGTAAGCATTGAAAACAGAATGGGTAAGATAAAGGGATTTCCGCTTCATTTTACCGGTATATCCGGCGGTCAGAGTTTCCAGCTCCTTTTTTATTTCTGAAGATTCAAGGCCGAATATCTGAGCCAGGTCCAGTAAATCCTGCCAGGTTACGGTTTCATCCAGAGACACACCGATTGTTCCATCCTTAAAATAACGCAAATTTATGTGTTTACGCAGGGCAGCTTTCCGGATATCAGCTGGAGAAATATTTTTAAGATGGATTCGCAATGTATCAAATATATCCTCATGCACAAGTTCGTGTCCCTTAAGCAGTATCAGACGAGCCAGGGCTTTTGTAAAACCATGGATTCTCTCAGCGATGGCCCTAAGCCCCTGCGGTCCATGATAAACAGCATAGGCGCCAGCCATAATGGCCAGCAAAACCTGGGACGTGCAAATATTGGAGGTAGCTTTTTCCCGGCGGATATGCTGTTCACGAGTCTGGAGGGCCATGCGCAAAGCCCGATTGCCCTGGTTATCCTTAGAAATGCCGATAATTCGTCCGGGAAGTTTTCGTTTAAAAATGTCGGAAACAGTAAAATAAGCAGCGTGTGGGCCCCCGTAACCCATGGGAATTCCAAAACGCTGGGTACTTCCCAGAGCAGCATCAGCGCCGAATTCTTCCGGTGGTTTTAAGAGGGTCAGACTGATTAAGTCTGCTGCTGCTGCTACAAAAGAATTATACTCGTGGGCCTGCCTGCAGAAATCCGTATAATCTTCAATCGCACCGTCCGCAGCCGGGTACTGTAGAATTGAACCAAAGACCTTTTCTGTAAATTTAAAAGATTTATAGGGCCCAATCACGAGCTGTATGCCTAAAGGTTCGCTGCGGGTTTTTAGAACTTCAATTGTCTGTATATGGCAGGAATCTGCCACGAAAAACTGATTTTTTCTGTTGGTTCCGCACATATTATAGAACATAATCATGGCCTCAGCCGCCGCCGTACTTTCATCAAGCAGGGAAGCGTTTGCTAATTTAAAACCCGTGAGATCGGCCACCATGGTCTGAAAATTCAAGAGGGCTTCCAAACGACCCTGGGAAATTTCGGCTTGATAGGGTGTATACTGAGTATACCACCCGGGATTTTCCAATATATTACGCAGGATTACGGGGGGTAGAATTGCAGCATTGTAGCCCTGGCCTAAATATGATCTGAATACAATGTTTTTACCGGCAATTTCCTTTAATTTCCTGATTAAGCTGAATTCAGATAAAACTTCTCCGATATTTTGATTGTCCGAGCTTAATATGGCAGCCGGTACAGTTTTATGTATTAATTCATCCAGGGAATTCAAACCCAGAGTATCAAGCATGGATTTAACTTCTTCTTCGGAGGGTCCGATATGTCTTTTCTGGAAAGTGTCAGCTGTATCTAAAACCGCAGGCATGGGATCTCCTTCAAGGTTTTTTAATTATACTGTTAATAAAACCGGGGTTAATTCAGATTCTAAATTTATCTCTTAAAATTAATTCAATGCCATACTTGAAGAATGATTTCTGTGGACGAATTAGCAATTGTGTGTTATGAGAAAAAACATCTTTCTGCCAACGGCTATATCAGAGATCTTCTTCTGATTTCTTTTCTCACTCTTAACTGCTCACTCCTAACTCTTAACTGAAAATATTCCCCGAATATTTTCTTCCCCTCTGACTTTTTCCACCTGATTATTTTTCATTCAGGACCATAATAAGCTGGCCTATAATACTGACAGCTATCTCAGGAACCGTCTGGGAGTGGATATCAAGCCCTACTGGTGATTTTACTTTTGCCAATATCTCCGGAGAATAGCCGTCTTCAGCCAATGCCTCCGATAAAAGTTTCCACTTTCTCCGGCTGCTCACAAGACCAATCCAGCCCGGTGATTGATCGAGAATCCAGCGCATTATTTCCAGATCCAGATGATGCCCTCTCGTGGCCACAAGAGTATAATCATTGGAAGTAAGCTTTTCAGTCTGTCTTAGCCTGGCAATGCTGCAGGATATTAATTTGGAAGCATGGGGGAATCTGCTGCTGCTGCTGAATGTTGGGCGATCATCCCAGACTTTTACTTCCAGACCAACGAAATAGGCCAGATCTGCCAGAGCTTTGCCCACGTGCCCGCCGCCGAATATGTAAAGCGTCGGCTGAATCTGAATATGCAGAAAAAGGTATAATGATTTTTTTGTTTTTAATACTCTGGTTTTAGGACTATCCAATAATTTTCTAACTTCAGGGGAAAACTTATTATTTTGAATCTCGGACGTAATTATAAACCTGGAAACATTCCGATCCTCATAATCAAAGGAAATCAGGATTTTTTGATTAGCCTTTCCCGGTTTGATACTTTCCAAACTCTTTAGAAATGAAAGAATTTCAGGTGTTAATGGTTCAATCAGAATATCTGCAATTCCACCGCATAGACCCCCGTCTTGGGATAAGTCTGAATTGGTAAAATCAAAAGTTTCCAAGGCTGTTTTTCCACTCTTCAGCACGCGCAGGGCTGCTTCGATAGTTTCTTTTTCCATGGTGCCGCCGCCGATTGTGCCCACAGAAGTTCCGGAGCCTGAAACAAGCATCATTGGATAATCTTTTCTCGGGACAGAACCCTTAAAATCCACCACTGTACATAAAGCCGAAGATTCAGAAAAATCGATCTTGTTTAACTCCCGGAAGAATTCTTTTTCCATATTTTTAAAATGCTCTATTAGTTTTCAAAAAAATTAATATTGTCTCCAGAGCGGCCCGGGCGATACTGCTGGCCTTATCGGAAATTAAGGTAAAGTTAATACTTTCTCCCCGGGGATCAATGTCTGCAATTTTAAGACCTTTTTCCATGGGTACGGCAGGATGAATTAATCCTCTGACGAGACCCCGGAAAGGAGCATAAATAGGCTGTCCGTTGATATTTCCTATTTTCTGCCGCTGCGTTACAATATCCCCGAATTCAACTTCCCAGGTTAATTTTCCCGGGCAATCCGCATACAAAACCCGGCGTTTGGATTCACCTTTTATTTCTCCCGGTTTCCCTGTGTCTGTCTGGGCGCTGCCGCGCCAGAGTACACGCCCCAAATCAAATCCCCGTTTTGTTTCTATTACGGCATGGCAATTTACCCCGGCTTTAAAACCGGGTCCAAAACCAAGATAAAATTCAGACCATGGCCTGAAATCAGAATTATAGTTTTTAAGCATACGGGCATCCAGAATAATAAAAGGTTTTAAAGCCAGTATTTTTCCGGGTTCGTCCAGAACTAAAGGAAGCACATTTACAGATTCAATTGTTTGTGCATCACATAACTGTGCCCATATATCACCAATAGCGGTCCGGCGGTCTAAAATCGCATCGCTGAAGGTGACGGGTCTCCGTATTGCGAGAGGAGGGCTGATTTCGCTGAGAATTACTTTAAATCCTGCTGTAAACAAAGTTACGGCAGCGGCGCTGCCCAATTCTCCCGCACCCCGGATCCAGATCAAAGGTTTACCCAAATTATCAGGACCCATTGGATTCTCTATTAAATAAATCGAGATCTAAAATAATGCCTCTATCAGAGACAGGCAGGAAAGTTACCTGCGAGCTGGCGTTCCGGATAATCTTACGAGCGCCCAGATTGCCTTTTAATAACATCAGATCTTTTTTAAAATTTCGTGAAAAAAAAGCGGGATGGCCATTATGCCCATGATAAACAGGTATAAGAATTTCGGGATTGTTATGATTTAAATGATCGAGAATATACTCAATTGTTTTTCTCTGGATAAAGGGTTTATCGCCCAGTGAAAAACCATAATAATTGATTTTTTCACCCGGAACCATAAGACCGGCTTTAAGAGAGCTTGCCAGCCCAGATTCATATTCATTATTCATTACGACCTTAATTTTTTCTCCAAATTTTTTTGATAATAAAATCCCGGTTTTTTCAGCCTGAAAACCGATAACAACCACAATTTCCAGGTTAAATCCTGTAAAACTTCTCACGGTTTTTTCAAGAGCGGTTATTTCTCCCTTCTTTTGCAGGAGTTTATTAGGCGGAAGGCGCCGGGACATTCCTGCTGCCGTTATGATCAACCTGATATTCAAGCTATGGTTTTCCACCAACCCTGGTGCAGACTGCCGTAAAAAACAGGCGAGTCCGTTTTTATTTTTATGGAAAGAGCCAGATCCCGGCTGTTTTTCAGGAAATTTTCGGCTTTGTTAATAAAGTAGATTTTTTTAACTGCAGTGGGTACTTTTTTTAAATATCCCTTTTTTTCTGTAACCAGCCGGGTAATCAAATCAATATTTAATATGGCAGAATCGTTTAAATCCCAGTTTTGTTTAAATAATTCCGCCCGGTGCAGATATCCATCCTGAATTTTACTGTTAATTACTTCGGCGCCAATCAATATTACGGCGATGGTGGCTATAGCAGGCAGCATTATATCTTTTTTATTATGTGCTTTAAGGGGGCGGCTGCGGGCGCCGTCGCATTCTACAATGCTGACGCCGACCTGACGCTGGAAAGCATTCAGCTGCCTGACGGATATCCCCTGGAATTTTTGACTGCTCAATTTTTCTTTAAGGAGATAGGCAGGGTTATGGAACTTAAAAAAGGGATCGAGATCGAGTTCTGTATCCGGACCGATAAACTGGATGGGAATTTCCGGCGAAGGGCCGGCCTTGACCAGAGAAGTAATTAATACCCGCTCATGAATTTCCGAAAGTTCTCGCCCCAATTGATAGGCCAGGGTGGTTTTCCCGCCGCCTCCCAGGAGGCAGATGCAGGCGCCGGCCGCCAAATGGGGATCTTTGAATAGAATTTGGAAAAAGGGCATTATGAAATTTACCAAAATTAAGGAAGAAATCAGTTGGCAGAAATCAGAGGGAAGGAAAAAATCAGGGATTTTCATAGAAGTGACAAGTTACGTGTTACCAGTCACCCGTTACCGAAAAATCCTTGATTTTTCTTGTCACAGATAAAATTCTAAATAGAATTTCACCATGTCTCCCCTAAAATATCTTAATTTTAGGGCACAGGAAAAAATGAAGCAATATGTTTAATATAAGTGGAAATATAATCGATATAAGTCAAGGGTGCATTTATCCCGGAACAATCCGGATTCAGGGCGGGAAAATACAGTCTGTCCGGGCCTTGGAAACGAAAGAGACTCAGTTTATTCTCCCCGGATTTATCGACGCCCACATTCACATTGAAAGCAGTCTGCTTGTTCCTTCTGAATTTGCACGCTTAGCGGCGGTTCATGGAACAGTAGCGGCAGTTTCCGATCCACATGAGATTGCGAACGTGCTGGGTCTGAAGGGTATCGATTTTATGCTGGATAATGCGGCAAAGGTACCATTTAAATTTTTCTTTGGAGCCCCGGCCTGTGTTCCGGCGACACCTTTTGAAACAACCGGGGCAAAATTCGGTCCGGACGAATTACATAAATTACTGAACCGGAATGATATTTATTTTTTATCGGAAATGATGAATGTACCAGGTGTTTTAAATGATTCTCCGCAGGAAAATAACAAACTGAACCTAGCCCGGCTGTATGGAAAACAGGCAGACGGTCATTCCCCCGGTCTCAGGGGTGCGCAGGCTGCCCGATATGCAAAAGCCGGAATAAGCACTGACCATGAATGTTTAACCTTGGAGGAAGCCAGAGAAAAGATCGGGTACGGCATGAAAATTTTAATCAGAGAAGGATCTGCGGCCAGAAACTTAAACGAGCTTATGCCCTTGATTGATGAATTTCCACAGATGGTAATGTTTTGCAGCGACGACCGGCACCCGGACGATCTGGTGGATGAACACATTCGCCACATGGTATTGAGGGCAATAAAAGCAGGATTGAATTTGTTCAATATTCTGCAGGCTGCCTGCTTAAATCCAATAGACCATTATGGACTTGACGTAGGAAAGCTGAAGAAAGGTGATAGCGCCGATTTTATTGTTATAGACAATTTAGAAGAAATGAATATCATGGCTGCTTATAACCAGGGTCAAAAAACAGCTGAAGACGGCCGGTCCCTGATAAGCAGGACCAGAGTAGAGCCGATTAATATATTCCGGGCTCAGACAAAATCCGCCGCAGATTATTCTGTTCCTGCCCGCCCGGGCAAGCTAAAAGTGATTGAAGTAATTGAAGATCAATTGATCACCGGATCCATCCTGGCTGTACCCCGGCTGAAAAATGAAAATGCTGTTCAGGATTTAGACAATGATATTTTAAAAATTACTGTTGTGAATAGATATGAAAACAGAAAACCTGCAGTAGGATTTATAAAAAATTTTGGACTGAAAAAAGGGGCCCTGGCTTCTTCAGTAGCCCATGACAGCCATAATATCGTCGCCATCGGGGTTACAGATGAAGATTTAGCTCTGGCCGTGAACCTGGTAATAAATAACAAGGGCGGTTTAGCGGCGGTTGCTGGTAAAGAAGAAATGATACTGCCCCTGCCCGTTGGGGGCATAATGTCTGCTTTGGACGGCTATGAAACAGCCCGGGCTTATAAACGATTGAATGCAAAAGCCAAAGCCCTGGGAACAGGATTGAAGGCGCCCTTTATGACCTTGTCCTTTATGGCCTTACTGGTGATTCCCGATCTTAAACTCAGCGACCAGGGTTTGTTTGACGGGAAAACCTTTCAATTTACAGACCTTTTTTCGAATTGATTGCTCGGAAGGAATGAAAGTACCTCTGTAAATTGTAACGACATGGCATGAGATTTTATGATTAACAGAACTTTATACAATCCTACAGCAGTTTGAATTATATTGGAAAATCCTTACTCCGCCCGGATGCGGCGGGGAAAGTAACCGGTGAAACCAGGTTTCTTACAGAATTGAGTGTGCCGGGCATGCTTTATGCGGCCCCTGTTTATTCATCAATCCCTTTCGGTGTCTTTGTATCAATAGACTTAAAACAGGCCAAAAAAATAAATGAATTTACAGCATTCGTAGGTGCCGAAAATATTCCAGGTGAAAACCAGGTCGGGGTAATCATAAAAGATCAACCTCTGTTTGCTGATAAAATCGTACGCTACGCAGGAGACAGCATCGGATTGGTCGTGGCAAATTCTTTTAAGGCCGCCCGGACCGCCGCTAAACGGGTGATAATTGATTATGAGACCCGCCCCCCTCTCTTATCCATAAACGAAAGCAAAAACAGCCTGAATAATTTTATACATGCTACAAATCTGGCCTGCTCCCACCGGGTCCGCAAGGGTAATATAAAAACGGGATTCGCCCAGTCTGATCTGATTTTGGAAGCTCACTTTAAAACTCCTTTTCAGGAACATTACTATTTAGAGCCCCAGGGCTGTATCGTTGTTCCGGAAACTGACGGAACAGTGCATATAATAGGCTCCCTGCAATGCCCATTTTATATTCAAAAGGCAGTTGCTGCGGTCCTGAACATATCGTTAGATAAGGTTCGGGTTGAACAGGCGCCCACAGGCGGCGCATTTGGAGGAAAGGAAGATGTTCCTTCTGAATTATGTGCCAGAACCGCCGTAGCTGCCAGACTTTTAGGACGGCCTGTAAAATTGGTATATAGCAGATTTGACGATGTACAGACTTCCAGCAAACGACACCCTTTTCAAATGCGGTACAAAGTGGGAGTTAAGAATGACGGTACCTTAATTTCTGCAGAAATATTGTTAGAGGAAAATGCCGGTGCTTACGCCACCCTGTCCTCAGTTGTATCTTATCGTTCAGCGGCCCAGGCCATGGGTCCCTATTCAGTGCCCAATGTTTATGTGGACTCAAATTCATATTATACAAACCTGCCCCCTACGGGAGCATACCGGGGTTATGGTTCCCCCCAGGCGGCATTTGGGCACGAAAGAATGATGGATATAATCGCTGATAAATTAGGGATGGATCCCCTGGCCTTAAGGCTGAAAAACATTATCAAACCGGGAGGAAGAACTCAGACTAAC
Organism: Fidelibacterota bacterium; assembly: GCA_036446075.1. Taxonomy (GTDB): domain Bacteria; phylum Fidelibacterota; class Marinisomatia; order Marinisomatales; family TCS55; genus JAZFSI01. The sequence goes on along the minus strand of JAZFSI010000246.1, from coordinate 4 downwards.
CAGA
>JAZFSI010000245.1:0-2121 GCA_036446075.1 Fidelibacterota bacterium | reverse complement strand
TTTGACTCTGTTAGGATCTGACACTCCTTTGAAAAAAATTGTTAAATCTGTATTCATTGAATATTCATTAAATATACGTATAGAAATATATCTATATTATAATTCTTATACAATGATTCTTTACCGTCTTGTCTCACATCAGGTAATAATAAGATTCTTAAAATATGTTTACTAATGGGTCACTCATTCCCGCAGATACCTGATAAATAGGATAGGTCTTTACAGTTCTAAATCTTAGGCAGCAAAATCCGGCACTATCCGGATATACGACTTGAAACCATAATTATATGTAAGAAGATAGGATTATGTATAATTCAGGCAGTTTTGGCGTATCATTTACAACAAAAATAGAGTATAAATAAATCAGCATACTTCTGCAAAAACAAGCAAATGCCCATCCGGATCCAGACTATACGCCGCTTTATGCCCCCAATCCCGCACTTTCAGCCTGCTAAGCTCCCTTGCTCCGTTTTTTAATGCACGTGCATGGTATTTCTTGGGATTTTCAACTATAAGATACAATTCCACGCGAGGAACTCCATGCGCTGCAGACATATCCGGTAATTTATGGCCAAGAAGTTTTTTAATTCCGTGAACGGGCATTAGACCCAGCCTGCATTTGTCATTTAATTTAAACTCAGTCATTCCGGGAACATTAATTACTGCTTTCTCCGCCAGCACAGTTTCATAAAACCGAGTGCTTTTTTCTTGATCCGAAACAAAGAGAATAAAATGAGGTTTCAATATTTAACCTTCGTATCGTTGTAAACTGGGAGCAACAGGATTAATTCAAAAGCTCTTTTTTCATTTCCTCAAATTCTGCTTTTGTTATTTCACCCTGTGCATATCGCTTCTTTAATATATCCATTGGAGTTTCCGAGCCGGTGCTTCCACCGCGAAACCTGTCCGAACCACGCATCCAAGGCGGTCCCCAGCCTCTTCGCCCTGACATAATGAAAAAAAAGACCATTACAATTATGCACATCATCATGGGAAACATCCACCAGTTTCCAACCATACCATGTTCATTCCACATTTGCTTTACTCCTTTACCTATAAATCCCTTGAAATTATGACTCTAATTTCTCTTGAATTTACTTCTCTCGTTCAAAAAATATTGATTATAATTGAGCTTTGCCCGCACACAAATGTCTAATTATTCCAGCGTCCAAACATTCTCGGATTACATTTTTATTTTAAAAGTTAACATATATTGATAGGGCAATTCCTGATAATGCTGAACCAGATCATAACCGGCCAGAGCCAATTCTTCAATGACTTGGGTAAAGGCTAATTTATGTTTATCCGGGGGTCCCACCGGCAGATCCCCCTTGAGAAAGTCCACTATTACAAGCACGCCGCCGGGTTTAAGATCCCCTTTTAACCGGGAGAAATATTTTGGACGTTCGTTTATGTGATGGTAGGTGTTGCAAATAAATATAAAATCAACTTTTTCCGGGATGAGTGGATTGTCCGGTTTGCCCAGAATGCTTCTAAGATTTTCAAATCCTTCTTTGCGGGCGCGTTTGTTCAGGAAATCCACCATTTCCGGCTCAATGTCTATGCCGTAAATTTTGCCCTTATTCGCTGCCATGGCAAATCGGACCGGAAAATAGCCTGTCGCTGAGCCGATATCGGCAATGACAGCATTTTCGGGTATATTCATTAACTCAATGACTTGTTCCGGTTTCTGCCATTCATTTCTGATTGTGTCCTCAAATATTTTTTCCCAGCGTTCGGCATCATTAAAACGATGAGGATTGATTGGATTCTTATCCGGCGCCTGAGCCGGGAGAAACGATCCTATAAGTAAACTGATAATAAAACCAGCATAAATTTTCATTAGTCTGCCTCCATTATAATTGGGAAATCAGGGGAGAATTTACACAATTCGACGCGGCTTAATGATCTGTGAATTAGAAGGTGAATCCCTAAATATATTTCCTGGAACATTATAGTTGATTGAGGGGAGTAATCAATATCCAAACCAGGTTTGATTGGATTTTTCACGTGATTTAGTCCTCCCAAATCAATACTAATTTTACTGCACTAATTATGGTGAATGATGCCCTTGTCAAGCGCGTATCTGGTTAATCCGGCCAGGTCATGAATTTCTGTTTT
>JAZFSI010000244.1:0-4031 GCA_036446075.1 Fidelibacterota bacterium | reverse complement strand
ATTAACAACCGGTGAGATAAACTTCACAGTCCAGCGTATAATCGACAGGATTTTATTTTTAAGAATGTGCGAGGACAGAGGCATTGAAGAATACGGTTAAGAAAAATCCGCTCTAGATTTCCTGCTTCTGAATTAGAAGTCCGGGTTGATGCCAACGGAGCATTTCAAGAAAAGAACGTTTTTTATAAATTAAACCGCCTGGCCGAATTCGGCCTGCATTCTATTGAACAACCCCTTAAAGCGGGGCAAGGACAGCTTCTGGCCGAAGTTTGTGAAAAATCTCCTATTCCGATTGCCTTGGATGAAGAATTGATCCCGCTCCGGGTAAAATCCCGGAAAGAAGAATTGTTGAATATTATTAATCCCCAGTTCCTGGTATTAAAACCCAGTCTCCTGGGAGGGTTTGCTGAATGTAAAGAATGGATACAGCTGGCCCAGGAGAAAAAAATTGGCTGGTGGATTACTTCCGCTTTGGAATCAAACCTGGGACTTTGCCATATCGCAAAATGGGTATCCGGCCTGGATAATGAGAATTTTCAGGGATTAGGAACCGGCCGCTTGTATACAAATAATATTCCGGCGCCCATTTATCTTAAAAGTGGTTTTTTAAAATATGACCCGGATCCGGTCTGGCTGGAAGTAAATGAATTTATTAAAGATTGGCTGAATCCTGAAGATTCGATTAAAATAATGACTTCCGGTTCGACAGGAAAACCTCAAAAATTTATGGTAAAAAAGAAACACATGCTGAACTCAGCCTTAAGTACGGCTGATTGTTTCGGCTTGAAGGAGGGAGATTCGGCTCTTTTATGCCTGCCCGTGGAATTTATTGCCGGTAAAATGATGATTGTTAGAAGCCTGGTTATCGGCCTCGATTTAACCATTGTTTCCCCTGCTTCGGATCCTTTGAGCGAAATTGACGGTTTATTTGATTTTGCGGCCCTGGTCCCCCTGCAGCTGCGCCGCTGCCTGGAAAATGGGACTGTGAAAAAAGTAAGGAAAATCATTGTGGGAGGGGGCAGAATTGAGCCGGACCTGGAAGAATTAACCCAAAATATAAATACATCAGTTTTTGAAACTTATGGGCTTACGGAAACATTGACCCATGTTGCCTTTCGAGCTGTAAATGGGAGCCGGAGAGTTGATTATTTCACAGCTTTGAAGGATGTCCAATTTAGTTCAGATGACAGAGGATGCTTAATTATCCATGCAGCCTACATAAATCCTGATCCGGTGTTGACCAACGATCTGGTTGAATTGATTAATGAAAAACAATTTAGATGGCTGGGGCGCGCAGATAATTTGATCAACACAGGGGGAATAAAAATTATACCGGAAAAAGTGGAGGAAAAATTATCAGGGAAATTAGAATCGGGCCGGTATTTTATAGGCTCTCGTCGGGATAAAGTTCTGGGAGAAAAAATAATCCTGGTTATTGAAGGTCCGGCTTACACCATCACTTCAAAAAGCTGGAAAAAATTAGAACGGTTTGAAATTCCAAAAGAGGTGATTTTTCTAAAGGAGTTTAAGCTTACGGAATCAGGGAAGATCAGGCGTTTGGAAACGCTGAAATTAATTAATGATTCATCCCAGCGATGGGAAAACTCTGAACATGATTAATGATTCTTATAGATCGACACGACACAATCTCAGGTCTATTTATGCGGCAGAAATTCTTCAGGATATTGCAAATGCCAGTTTGTGGCATCCTGGTAAACTTTGGCCGCAGCCAGTAAAGTGCCCTCTCCATATAATTTCCCTATAAAACTGATACTGGTGGGGGAGCCCTGGGCATTAAAACCATTGGGTAGAACAACACAGGGGTGTCCGGAGAGGTTGGTCCTCAATAGATTATCTCCCCAGAAAGATGGACAAATGTAAACATCCACCTGATCCATTAAGGCTGCCATGCGCCGGTTAAGAATTGATCTGGCCCGATTTGCCTGGATATATTCAACGGCTGGAATAAAGCGGGCCGTACGAAACTCATTGGGCCAGGCATTTTTTATCTGGCGCACGAGTTCATCGTCCCGGTTTGAACGGGTCAGTTCATCAAATGCAGCGGCAGCTTCGGCAGATAAAACAAAGGATAGAGCCGAAGTGGGAAATTCCGGTAATTCCAAAGGTATCAGGTTTACTCCCATGGCAGCAAATATACTTAATACATCACGGTCATTTTGGGAAGTGCTCGTATCTTCGAATGCGCTTTTAATATAACCGATTTTTATTTTATCTAAATCCACTTTTGGATTATAGGAAAAGGGTACATCCATTACGCTTAAATCAACATGGTCGGGCCCCCGGATTACGTCATAAACCATGGCGCAGTCCTCAACAGTTCTGCAAATGGGTCCCAGTTTATCCATACTCCAGCTCAAAGCCATGGCGCCGGTTCGGCTGACAGTACCAAAACTGGGACGAAATCCCGTAACTCCGCACCTTGTAGAAGGTGATACAATGGATCCCCAGGTTTCGGAACCAATTGCAAAAGCTACCAGCCCCGCCGCTGTCGCAGCGGCAGGACCTGCGGAAGAACCGCTGGAGCCTTGCTCGAGATTCCAGGGATTACGGGTTTTACCGCCGAACCATACGTCACCCCAGGCCAGTGCACCTAAGGTGAGCTTGGCTACGCAAATAGCTCCGGCCCGGTCCAGTCTTTTTATTACTTCTGCTGTTTCCTCGATTACCTGGTCTTTGAAGGGCTCAGCGCCCCAGGTCGTACCATAACCGGATATTGACAGTAAATCCTTGGCTCCGTAAGGAATCCCGTGCAGAGGTCCCCGGTATAAGCCTTCAGCAATTTCCCGATCCGCCTGCCGGGCTTGTTCCAGGGCCCGTTTTTCCGTTAAAGTGACCACACATTCCAGATTTGAACCAAAACGTTTGAGCCGCTCCAAGTACATTTTAGTCAATTCCAGGGAGGTTACCTGTTTCGTTCGTAATAATTCTCCTAATTGTCCCACTGAAAAAAAAGCCATATCCTCTAATTTTTCCGGTCTTTTAAGTTCCTGTTTGGAATAATGGATCTTAGAACTCTGATTATCGGCTCTGGTTCCTGCGGGACCTGGAATAAAATACAGAGGATAAGTTATATTATTGGGGAAACTCAATTCCCGCAATTCTTCGTATTTCGTTTTTAATTCAGTAAGCCCATCCAGCAATGAATCCCGCTCTTCGGCCGTAAACTCCAAACCGGTTAAATTTTCTGCGGAACTTACATTATTGATGCTGATTCCGTCTGAATCAACGCAGGACTCTAAAAGCAAGGCACTTGAACAAAGTAAAAGAATCAGGTATTTTTTCATGATAATTCCTTTTATTATAACCTTCAATTTAAGTTTTTTTCTAATTTCGCCCAGAACTGTTCTCACACTATAAAAATACATGGTTTCAATCTAAGGGTGATTTGAATTAATTATCATTGCATTTGGAATTAACTGATCTGGAAATGTTTAATTTACGGGTTTGTTGTAGACTTGGGATTAGAGAAATCTCAATCTGAAGTCAAAAGAAATCCCGTTTTCATCTGCTGAAATTTGTGTAGAATAGTTTTGTATATTTTTGGTATAAAATGAAAGAAAGCCGAATGCTTAAACAAATTCATTTCCTGCTTACTTACAAGTGTACATCTGAGTGCGACCATTGTTTTGTGTATTCAAGTCCGGAAGCCAAAGGCGTTTTTACACTTTCAGGATTAAAGAATATATTCAGTGAGATCAAAAGGATTCCTACGGTTGATACTGTATATTTTGAAGGGGGAGAAGCATTTTTGTATTATCCTTTACTGCTGGATGGTATCCGCAGGGCTCGCAGACAAGGCTTGAAGTCGGGAGTGGTGACCAACGCATATTGGGCAAATTCGGTTGAGGATGCAATCTTATGGCTAAGGCCTTTTGTACGTTTGGGAATTGCTGATTTAAGCATCAGCGATGATGAATTTCATCGTAATACTGAAGTTGAAAATAGGGCAGAATTTGCGCTTGCGGCGGCGCAGGAACTGGGCTTGCCGGCGGCCACAATCCGCATCGAGA
>JAZFSI010000243.1:0-2126 GCA_036446075.1 Fidelibacterota bacterium | reverse complement strand
TTTTTCTTAGCCTGTTTAAGAAAACTGGGGGCCGGGTTATCGGCGATTGTAGGTACAGCCTATTCGCCCGCAATTTTCCTGTTTGCTTTTCTTATGTTCAATGAAACCATCTCATTTCAAACATATTTTGGCGGATTTCTGATTATTTCGGGGATAATAATCGGCAGTCTAAAAATCCCCAGAGACCGCAGCAGGGAAGACATAGCCTGGGGAATTTTATACGGGATAGCAGCGCAGGCACTAACAGCCTTTTCTGTTCTTTTTGTCAGACCTCTTATGGATTCTTACGCCATTGTGCCCATAGCCATGGTAAGATTCAGCGCCGGTGTGGTTCTGAGCATCGGATTTATTACTTTTTCACAGGGAATTCATAGTTTGAAAGACACTTTTAAGACTGGTTTTAAAAATATTCCACTTATAACCGGGTCAATTTTAGGGTCTTTTATTTCCGTAATTTTATGGCTGGCAGGTTTTAAATACACTCTGGCCGGTCGTGCAGCCGTATATAATCAGTTGTCCACAGTTTTAATAATACTCATGGCAGGGATTTTTCTAAAGGAAGCCATGACTAAGAGAAAATGGCTGGCCGTTGCAACCGCACTGACCGGGGCTTTTATTGTGAGTACTTCCTGAAAAATTAAATTAATTAATTTACTATATTTTTCATTGCGGACAAGATGAGTCCGATATTAAATTAGAAACAGTTTTCTAAAATTATTTCATATATAACCTGTTGGAGGAAAAATGACTGTAATAAATTTGGAGGAAAGATTAATCAAACTTGAGGAAGTAGCGCATGTACCTCAAAATTACAGGATTAGGTGCAAAGAAATGGAAAAAAAAGTTGAACTTTTAGCGCAAAAAGTAAAAGTTTTGGAAAATTTTATTGCCTTAAATCTGCAACCTAAAAATTAAGTTTAATGCCGTGCAGAATTGAGCTTGCTAATATAACTGTGTCTGATGATTCATAAAAATTCTCCTTTTTGGTTTGGTTGCATTGGATAATATAAATTAAAAATTTAAAACAGTTTAAGATAATATATTTTCGGGCTGAAAAAAAAGGATCGTTTAAAAAAAACGATCCTTTTTTTTTGTTCCGGCGATATTTTTTAAAGCTATTCCATTCTGGGAGGTTTAATCACTTCTATAAGTTCAACTTCAAAAATAAGTAAAGAGTAGGGGCCGCCCGGTCCATTATTTTCTCTGTAGGCAAGATCCCCTGGAATAAATAATTCATATTTTGAACCCTGTGTCATCAGCAATATGCCTTCAGAAAAACCAGGGATAACATTATCTAATGGGAAGACCACCGGTTCACCTCGTTCCAAGGAACTGTCAAAAACTGTCCCATCAAGCAATTTTCCGCTGTAATGGACTTTTACTTCGTCACGAAAATGAGGTTTCACACCGCCGCCCTCACTGATTACCGTGTATTGTAAGCCGCTTTCAGTTGCCTTTACCTTCGGATCTTTCAAATTTTCACCTAAAAAAGCTTCTCCTGCTTTTTTGTTCAAATCTATCATGGCCTTCTGTTTTTCTACCTGAGTTACCTGAGTGTAAACGCGGATTACCTCCAGTCTCTCTTCATCGGTGATCATTAAGCTGTCGTCGCCGCTGAAATCTCTGATTCCCTGGATTATGGTTTCCGGATTAATATCATCAAATTGTCCGTCAAGTCTGTTGGCAATATCCAGTCCAACAGCATAACCGACGGAATCCAGATGAGTGAGCAGTTTTATTTTTTCAATTTCTGTCGGTTTTTCACTGCACGCTGTTAATATTAACAGGCTGAAAAATGGGATAAATAGTTTCACAAAAACTCCGATTATTTGATTAAATAAGTAAAATTCAACTCTGAATTTGGAAATATATTAGAAATAAAACAAAATCTTTTAAGAAATAATGAGAAATAAATAAGAGTTTTAACAAAACTGATTTAGTAAAGTAAATTCCCCCGCGCTTATGTGGGAAAGATTATTAATTGAATCAACGCTATTGCCGATAACCGGCGTATTTTTTTTACTAATAGTTATTGCCCTGTGGCAAAAATTAAATAAGGCTGTTTTAAGTATGGGAGCTGTATATATCATTTATATCGGTTCAATCCTGATTTCGCCTGCAAAACC
>JAZFSI010000242.1:0-7462 GCA_036446075.1 Fidelibacterota bacterium | reverse complement strand
TTTGCCAGGAGAATGTCACTTTTGCAGCCAGGGAAGGAAACGTTAATTAACCCGGGTAAATGATGAACTGGATCTCCGTTGAAAATTACCTGAGGGCAGGCTTTCTTAAGAGCAGTTCTGAATTCCGCCTCTAAGTCTGAAAGATGGCTGACTGTGGATTCCAATGAATCGGCAGCTAATTCAGCCGCCAGGCCCAAGGCAGCTATTGAGGATACATTTTCTGTGCCGGCCCTGAGATTATGTTCCTGCCCGCCGCCGACGATAAGTGCTTTCAGTTTAATGCCTTTTTTTAAATATAAAAATCCGCAGCCCTTCGGTCCGTAGAATTTATGACCCGATAAACTAAGCATTTGAGTTCCAAGGACGTTAATATCCAGGGTCATTTTGCCCAGGGCCTGGACTGCATCAGAATGAAAGGGAATATTTTGAATTTTAAGTTCCCGGGCCAGCTGTTCCACCGGTTGAATTGTGCCCACTTCATTGTTGGCCAGCATAATGGTAACCAGGCCGGTATCTTTACGGATTGAGGCCAGCACAGCATTTATGCTTATTCTTCCAAAGGAGTCGACGGGTACAGCAGTGTAACTGACTCCGAAGTTTTTTAATCTATCCAGTACTTTTAAAATGGAGGGATGTTCGATGCTGGAAGTAACCACATGTTTTTTTTCACCATTTAAAAGGTTCCATAAAACAAGATTATTAGCCTCTGAACCGCCGCCGGTAAAAATTATTTCCTCTGGCGCAGCTCCGATAGATTTTGCAACCTGCCTCCGGGAAGATTCAATCAGGACTCTTGCTTTTCTTCCGAAGCCATGTACGCTGGAAGGATTCCCAAAATGATTTTTTTCAGTTTCCTGCAGCAATTCCAGAACTTCCGGATGGATAGGAGTAGTAGCGCTATGGTCGAAGTAAGGCATGAATGGAAGATAAATAGGGGTAGAAAATACTAAAAAAAGTCAGTTATCTTAAAGGTCGTTCCTTATGGCAGCATATTGGACTGTATTTTTAAGATTCTTGTAAAAAGGAGGCTGGAGTTTTTCCAACAAATCAATTGTTTCAAATTTGTTATAATCGTAACGGATTACTTCCCAATTGAAAGTTTTTCCGTCCACCGTTAAAAATGCCACTGATCCTCTGGGATCCTCGTCGAATGGGAGGCCGACTGCTCCCTGGCAAAGAAGCGTTAAATCCTCTATTGTTTCTTTTCTGGGTATATGAATATGACCATGGATAAATATATATTTTGTTAATTCCGGAAAAGCAACAGATACATGATTACGCCAATTATAAGCCTCGGGAATGGAGGGGGGCTGATCGTCTCTCTGGTACCAGGCATGGGTAAATTCAATCAGTATAGAACCAATTATTTCACGATGGGCAATTCGCATGTCTTGGCAAAATTTAATGCCCTCCGGTCCCAATTCGTCTGCTGTCCATTTTTCGTTGGCAACAATATCGTGTACCAGAGGATCGTCCGGGTCCATCCCCTCTAAAGTTGGTCTTTCCTCCTCCCACAGCTTTTCATAAAGATAACGGTCGTGGTTGCCGCGGATATAAATACAGTCTGGTATTTCTTTGATTATCTTTAAAGTAGTCTTCGGATCGGGCCCCAGGGAAAAACAATCTCCTAAACTGATGATTTGATCGATATCATTTCTTTTATTAATTAAAGCTAATGCTTCCCGAAGAGAGGCCACATTGGAATGAATGTCCGTTAAAATGGCAAATGTCTTAGAACTCATAAGACAACAATATAACTGATATGACCTTCAGCGGGCAAGTATTTAAGAAAAGCCTGTTGGAGAAATCACCAGCCGGAAGAGTGGGAAGAAATCAGAGGGGGAAGAAAAAATTCTGTGAATAATTTAAAATTAATTCCCAACATTTTTTGATTTTTCAAAATAACGAGTTGCTCCGTCAGGGTCGCCATTTTTAATTAAAACTCTGGCCATTCCTTTATAGTGTTCGGGCTGATCCGGTTCAAGAGCAATTAATTCCCGGTAGAATTTTTCCGCCCTGGACCATTTTTCCGCATTTTCGAAAGTTTGGGCCATTCCCACCAGAGCTTCCGCATCATCAGGATTCAAATCATAAGCAGATAAAAAATTATCTTCGGCCTTCTCAAACTCCTCAATCCGCATATTCAATACTCCCAGATTAAAATAAAGATCAGCTTTAATTTTTTTATCTGTTTCACTATTGATGGCTTTCTCAAATGTCTCAATCGATTTTTCTGTAAAGTTTAAATCATAGTAGGCAGTCGCCAATTGCCTGACGGCATAACTATTACCTCCGTCAATTTCTACCGCCCTTTCCAAATAAGGCAGAGCATCCGATTTTTTCTCCAGTTTCACAAGCAGCATGCCCAGGGCCAGGTTAGGCTGAAAATCATCAGGTTTTATTTCCAATGCTTTGTGGGCATTTTCCATGGCTTTATCATTATCTTTCAGAAGGGTGTAACAGGTCACTAGAATCGAATAAGATTGCATTTCATCCGATTTTACCTCTTTAGCAGTCTCAAAAATTTCCACCGCCTCTTTCAAATCCTCCATCTTCTTCGATTCTTTGTATATATTGAAAATTTTTACCCCGCTGTTATAGGCTTCGGCCCAAAACATTTCCCTAAAATTTTCTATATATTCTCGTGTAGTTTTACCGGATAAAATGGTAGTTTCGGCACCAAGTTTTAAGGCTAAGTCAAACATCTCATTCATTTTTACCCAATCCTGGTTACGGCCATAAACATGGAATCCTATTTGAACTGGGATTTCAGGATTTGCGGGTTCAGCCACCAATGCTTTTAGCAAAAATTCACCCGCTTTTTCCCAGTCTTCATTCTGGATATATAATTTTGCTGATGTATATTCCTGGCTCGAACAGGATAAAATGACAAGGCTTAAAAGTAAAAATGAGATGATTTTATTTTTTATCAGGGAATACATGTCTTTCTCTCAATTTTATTAGTAAATATAGACGAGTATATTAAGTGTAAGGATATGTTGGATTCAAGAAATAACAGTTTCTTTAAGGAATTGGATTCGTTTTTCTATTTCGCTTTCTGACACTTTCAGCAAACATTCAGGGCCGAAACCCTCAACACATACCGAAGCCCAGGCCGAGCCCAAGGCCAGAGCATCAATAAATGATTCATTTCGGGTTAGGGCCGATACAAATCCGCCTCCAAAAGTATCTCCGGCCCCGGTCGGGTCCACTACATTTTTTACAGGGTAAGCCCCGATTTTAATACTATCAGTTCCCTGGAAAAGCATTGCCCCGTTTCTGCCTTTTTTAATTACCACGATCTCCGGTCCCAGAGATTGAAGAATTTTTACGGTGGTCTTAATATCGTTTTCATTGCTAAGCAATGCAGCTTCACTTTCATTAATCAATAAAATATTAGATTTACTTAATACTTCCTTAAGTTCGGCTCGGGCCGTGTTAATCCATAAATTCATTGTATCAATCACAATGGCCTGAGGCTGTTTGGCCTGGTTGATGACGTTATTCTGCAGTGCCGGATGAATATTCGCCAGAAAAATATGAGAGCAGTTTTGATTTACGGGAGAAAGAACAGGATTAAAATCAGCAAAAACTCCTAATTCAGTAAATAGGGTATCCCTGTCATCCCAATTGCCATGGTAGGATCCTCCCCAGCGAAACGTATTTCCTTCCATAAATTTTAAATCTTCCAGTGAAGAAGCATATTTTTTATAAATTTCTTTTCCTGCCGCCGGAAAGTCGGTACCGACTACACCCACAATATTTACGGGACAGGTTTTTCCCGCAGCAATCAGGGCATAGGTGGTGGATCCGCCAATTACATCATTACGCCTGCCCTGCGGTGTAACAATTGTATCCAGGGCATTGGAACCCACAATTAATATAGAATTCTCTTTCATGACTATTTTATTTTACGAGGTATTTCCTGTTCTCAACAAGTATGAATAATGTAAATTATGGGGTGCTATCAAGCTTGAAAAGTGTTACCCATGTATTGACGCTAAAGTGTTACCTATGTATTGATTCCACCTTTTCCCACTCGTAACTGTTCACACGTAACACGTAACTTTCCCTTCTGATCTCTTGCTTTTTTTCAGCCCAATTTCTGGCGTTTATTGAGGTATTCATTTAAAGCCCTATCCAAGGGGTAATCCGTAAACAGGGGTATATAATCTATCCGCTGGCTGCGGCAGTTTCGCTGATAATTAGCCTGGAATTGTTTCATCACTTTCCGATAAGAAGAACGTATTTGCCATGGTTCTGTTGTTACTGTTTCTCCAGATTCCAAATCCTTAAAACGCATACGGCTGCTGAATTCGAATTCAAGTTCCTGCCTGTCCAGAATATGGAAAACAATAATTTCCTGGCCGTTATGGCGGAAGTGGCGTAATCCGGACATTATAGAATCCGGTTCATCCAATAAATCGGAGATTAATATTATCAATCCCCTTTTTTTTATTCTTTCCGCCATTTCATCCAGAACCGGCTGAATTTTGGTGTCTGCACCGGACACTAGTATATCCAGGTGGTGTAAAATAATATTAACATGGGTGGAGGTAGACCTGGGTGGGATAAAATGATTAATTTTTTCATCAAAAAGTATCATGCCGATTCCATCTCTCTGCTTAAGCATTAGATAAGACAAAGCTGCGGCCAGGTAACTGCCGTATTCCAACTTGGATGTTTTTCCGGAAGAATAAGTCATGGATTTGCTAGTGTCCAAAAGAATATGGGAACGAAGGTTGGTTTCTTCTTCGAAACGTTTTATATAATATCGATCTGTTTTACCGTACAGTTTCCAATCAATATGCCGAATTTCATCGCCCGGGCCATAGGCTCGATGTTCCGCAAATTCAACGCTGAAGCCATGATAGGGACTGCGATGCTGCCCGATCAGGTAGCCTTCTACAACCAGGCGGGCCCTTAATGACATGTTGGATAATTTGGCAACAATTTCCGGATTAAGATATTTTCGTTTATCCATAATAATGAGGAAATTATTTAAGCGGTTCTGCGATAATAATGGGATTCGGCCTGGTTAGAATTTTATTTCCAGTAGTTTTAATATTATATCATCAACATTCATGCCCTCGGCTTCGGCATTAAAATTTGGTATTATGCGGTGCCTTAAAACAGGTAAAACCAGAGCTTTAACGTCACTGATATCAGGTGTGGGGCGGCCATCTAAAATAGCTTTAGCCTTGGCCCCCAGAATTAAATATTGACCGGCGCGGGGTCCGGCGCCCCAGTCGATCCATTCTTTGATAAAATCCGGTGCTTTTTCCGATCCCGGCCGTGTGGCAGACACAAAATCGACAGCAAATTTGATTACATTATCGGCAACGGGAACCCGGCGGACCAGATCCTGGTAAGTGATAATCTCCGGTTTGCTGATGACTTTTTTCAAATTAATATCCAAAGGACTGGTAGTAGCTTTAATTATGGCCATCTCATCCGCATGGTTCGGGTATTCTATCTGTATATTAAACATGAACCGATCTAATTGCGCCTCAGGCAGGGGATAAGTACCTTCCTGCTCGATAGGATTTTGAGTGGCCAGAACAAAAAATGGTTCTTCCAGAATATATGTTTGTCCAGCCGTTGTAACTCGATGTTCCTGCATGGCTTCCAAAAGGGCGGCCTGCGTTTTTGGAGGAGTACGGTTTATTTCATCTGCTAATATAATATTACCGAACAGGGGGCCCTGGAAAAAACGAAATTCCCTTTTCCCCGTCCTATGATCCTCTTCAATTACTTCGGTACCGGTTATATCGCTGGGCATTAAATCCGGTGTAAATTGAATGCGGCTGAATTTGAGATCCAAAAGCTTTGATACAGATTTAATCATTAGAGTTTTTGCCAGGCCCGGGACGCCGACAATCAGCGTGTGACCTTTGCATAAAAGAGCCATGAGGATATGGTCAAGAATATCTTTTTGGCCGATTATAGCCTGGCCTACTTCGGAAAAAAACAGATTTTTTGATTCTGCCAGTTTTTCCAGTAATACCAGATCTTTATTGTTTTCCATAGTTTTCCAGTTTTCTATATTTGTTAATCAAATAAACGGTTTGAAAATTACAGTTTGGTAAATGTGGAAACAACGGGAATGTCTTGTTCTGCCAGAATAAGATTATGAAATTCAGCCCCCCGATTACCCGGCATGATTAATAATACATTAATTGGAAAAACCATGGAAGAAATGGAAACTTTAATGGTTTCTATGAATCTTCCCAAATTTAAGGCTGCACAATTATATAAGTGGATTTATAATAATCAAGTGCCGGATATAATGTCCATGACTAATCTTTCAAAACCACTGCGTGATATATTAAGCCGGAATTATGAATTACATGCCTTAAAACTCTTGAAAATATCAGGCTCGAAATCCAGTGCAGCACGAAAATTTCTTTTTCAAATGACTGACGGCAGCAAAGTTGAATCAGTATTAATGAGATCCGGGAAAAGAGTTACGATCTGCATTTCCAGTCAAGTGGGTTGTGCCCTGGATTGTAAATTTTGCGCCACCGGAGAGATGGGATTTAAAAAAAACTTATCTGTGGGCGAAATAGTTGATCAGGTAATTCAACTGCAGTCATATTCAAAAGAGCGCATCACAAATGTTGTTTACATGGGAATGGGTGAACCATTTTTAAATTATAAACGTGTAATAACTTCGGCCTTTTTGCTGAATGACAAAAATGGTTTTGGCCTGGGAGCCGGGCGTATTACCATATCAACCTCCGGAATAGTTCCCGCAATTCAGCAATTTGCTGAAGAAAAACAACCTTTTAAATTAGCGATAAGCTTAAATGCGTCTTCTCAATCCCAAAGAATCTCTATAATGCCCATAGCAAAAACCCATTCCTTAAATTCTTTAATGAAAACAGTCAGTTATTATATAAAAAATACGGGCCGCAAGCCTACTTTTGAGTATGTTCTTCTGGATTCGATCAATGATGAACCGGCCGATGGAAAACGTCTGATATCTTTAATTGGCAAATTACCCTGCAAATTAAATGTGATTCCCTATAACGAAATCGACGGTCTTTATAAATGCCCTCCCGAATCCAGGATCAAAATATTTTTGGAGTCACTTAAGCCTGCGCCCTTTATGGTTACAGTCCGCCGCAGCAAGTGCACTTAGATTGATGCCGGATGCTGACAATTAGCAGTAAAGCCTAAAAATTAAAATTATGTCTAAGCTAACTTCGATCAGCGAAATGCAGGAATACATTTTAGACAAAACCGAATTTGATGGAAGTTTAGCAGTCATTTTAGGTTCGGGTTTAGGCGCTTTTGCCAATAAACTGAAAAATACTTTAACAATACCCTATGGAGATATTCCTGAATATCCGCAGCCGACCGTGGAAGGCCATGCGGGGGAAATGGTATTCGGAGAAATCAACGGTATAAAATTACTGACCGCTAAAGGCCGGTTCCACTTCTATGAAGGCCATGATTT
>JAZFSI010000241.1:0-5997 GCA_036446075.1 Fidelibacterota bacterium | reverse complement strand
GAGACTGATATTCGGCAGTACTTCACGGGCCTTCTGATAAATCCAATCTGCAGAAGGATGACTGTCCGTGCCCTGGACTATCTCCATTATTTCCTGTCTTTGTTTACTGAACCGCATTTTTACTCATTTTACGGGTATAATTTAA
This sequence comes from Fidelibacterota bacterium, assembly GCA_036446075.1. Taxonomy (GTDB): domain Bacteria; phylum Fidelibacterota; class Marinisomatia; order Marinisomatales; family TCS55; genus JAZFSI01. The sequence goes on along the minus strand of JAZFSI010000241.1, from coordinate 5,852 downwards.
GTAAGGAATTATATAATAACAATAATTATTACTATTTAATGAATTTTTAGAATAAATTAATAAAACCCGGTTACGCTCCGTTACTTGATGCAGCACAAGTGTTGCGTTAAGTGTGTTGTGGGTAATCAGCCGTCGGAATTTTTGGCGTAAAGGAGGCGAATAATTCAATCATAGCCGGAAGCTATGATTGAATTATTCAACGCGGTTTTCGGTAAAAATAACCAGGCTTGGTTGCCCTAATACATGCTTACCGCAACACAAAAAACTAAAAGCCTTTAATCTTTGCTGATTTCTTGTAAAGCTGCCAGACAATATGCCAGCCCAAAACAATAAAGACCATCAAAACGATCCAGTTCAGGGAGGATTCAACACCAAAAGCACCTCCGGATAAAACTGTTGTATGCTGATTAATCATGGTCCAAATCAGGGGCAATGATAAATAGGTGTTATGTTTCGAACGTAAACCGGCCATGGCCATGAGGTCCGCATCGGGCGCCTCGCCCCTTTTTATGGCCGGAATTATTTTTTGCTGAGCCGGCCAGATTCTAAACCAGACGTTAAAGGCCATTATTGTACCAAATAAAGTTCCCACATGAATATTGACCGAGCGGTAACTGAAACCAGCCCATTCCTTCATAAGTATAATTACAATCCCGATCAGCACAAAACTTAAAATAGTGGCCAGGCGGACGTTTGCTTTAATTGAGCTTTTGTAAATAACATCGTATAAAAATACACCTAGAAATGTAACCACAATCATAACAATTGCGTTAAGGCCCCAGGCTGTATCCGGATTATCGAATGTTAGGCCACCTTGATAAAAGACAACTGTCAGCAATATTATACCTGTAAACCAGGTCCATGCTGCCCCCCATCGAAACCAGTACAAAACCCGTGGAAATAATTCCGGAGCTATTTTCTGTTTAGTTTTTCCATCCATAAGGCCCGCAAATGGGATGTTAACAAAATTAAACCAGTACAGAAGTCCAATCCAGAAAATACCGGCAACAATATGCAGCCATTTAAAAACAGGGTGAATTAATTCCATCAAAACCTCCTAAAGTTTGTTTAAAAACTTTTTTACAATACTTGAAAATACAGATAAAATATACAGCTTTCAAATAAATACGACTAAATTGGTAGTATTTATATTTTGTGAACATTTCTTTCAAGGATATTAAGTCACTATTACCTGGGCTATTCCACTATATAATCCCGCTTTTTTTTACTTCGTAAACACATTAAAAGTATCATTTTACGATCAGGATGGGACAACTGCTTTCTTCCATAACTTTTAATGGTTTACTGCCGGTCAGAAATTTAACCAGGGGATTTTTAGTGGAAACACCCATAACAATGATATGATTGTTTCCTGCCATTTTTACGATTTCTGAAGAAGGATCTCCGGTTTTTAAATGTATTTTATGTTTAATATTCACCTTTTTCAATAATTTTGCCGCTCGTTCTGAGGCTCCGCGATACCCGGCACCAAATTTATCTGTTTTAGAAACTGTGAGTAAATCCACTTGTATGTCAAAAGCCTTTGCAATCTGCATACCGTATCTGACAGCCCTGGGCGTACTCTTGGAATCATCCACAGGCAGTAAAAGATGATATTTTTCTCCATAATCGAATTCGTTTACTACAAAAATAGAACTGTTTATATACTGCACGAGATTATGGGCCATTCTGCGTTTCTGACTACCGCCGATTATGGTCACGTCGAATCCGCCTGAGCTAACCTCATCTCGAAGCTCAGAAATAATATCACCATTCCTCAAGATGAGATTTACGTTTTTGCAAACTGTGCCTTGTAAATATAATTCTGCACGTGTCCCGCCGGTTGGAACTAAAGTGTTTTTCCGAAATCCGGATTCAATAGTTACGGGTAAAATATATTTTCTTTCGGCCAAAAAATTGAAAGCCCAGTTCAGAACCTCTACTCCGGGCCGATCAAAATCCCACTGGTCCATTCTTTCCTGTGCCAAACGAACCTGCGATGCAGTAAACTCATTAATTTTGGGGCCCACATAAATTATTGTAACTTCTGCCTTGAACGCATTTGCCACTCTCATTCCGACCCTCAAAGTCGGTTCAGAATAATCTTTACTTCCAACTGCTATTAAAAATTTCATAATAATCTAATTTAGTGCTGAATGTTTATTAGGGGCCAATAAGTATTTGCATAAATGATTAATAAGACCACGGATATAAGTCCCATTTTCCAGCCTATTTTCAAAAAATCCCGGGCACGAACCATTCCGCTGGAATAAATAATAGTACAGGCCGGTGCAGCCACCGCCGTAAAATAACCAAAAGCAGATGCTACGGCGGTCACAAGGCCAAGATGCAGAGTATCATTACCCATATTCATTGTAATTGGGCCTAAAACAGCCACTGTAGCGGAACTTGAGATTACGTTGGCCAGGGAGGTGGTCATGACCGCAATAATAAGATCTCCAATAAAAGGCATTGTGTGCATTATTGCTCCAAAAGAATCAACTATATGATTAGCCATCCACAGGGCTGCTCCCGTATCCTTAATATTGCTGCCTAAGGAAATGGTGGCTCCGAAAAGCAATATAACACCCCAGTGAGTATTTCGACTCAAATCTTCCCAGCTTACAAAACCGCCTACGAGGTAAAAGAAAACACCGGTCAGAGCGATAGTACCCAGCCCAATTTTCTCAGATAAAAATATCCATCCGGCGAAAACCATAAGAAAAATTATTATAGCCAGAGAATTTCTACCGGTTATATCACCGGCCCTGGCTACCTGAATCATTAGTTTCCGGACACTGCTGTCCAGACGTACATATTCAGGAAGAAAATTCTTTGTTAAAAGCCAGGCTAGGATGGGAATTTGAATTAAGACCAGGGGATAAACCAAAAGCATCCATTCCAAATAAGATATGGATAGATCAAAATTATGAAAATATGTCATCATAATTACATTTCTACCGCCCCCCGACGGGGTACCTATTGATCCTACCAGGGCACCGTAAGCGATTGCGAAAAGCAGAATGGCGGAAAGATTGGGGATATTTTCGCCGTTTTTTGATGTATTCCGAATCAGAGTCATTCCAATCGGAAGCATTAATGCAGCCACTGTATGTTCACCGATAAAGGAAGCTAAAATTGCCGAAAAAGCCGTAAATCCAAAGACAATATTACGGGTGCGATTCCCGGTCAATCGTATAATACCCAGAGCAATACGTGTATCCCAGCCTTGTTTTACGATGGTTACGGCCAGCATCAGCGATCCCATAATAAAAAATACGGCATCATTCATAAATGACCTGGCGATTGAATTCGGTGTACCTATTCCAAAATAAACTTCCATTACCAATATGTACATGGCAACTGCCGGAAGAACTATGGTTTCGGAAATGATCATAATCAGAGCTGTAATAATAATAATAATGGAACGGTAGCCCGCATCCGAAAGACCTTCCGGAGTAGGCAGCAGGTATAATACATACCCCAGCAGCAAAGTAATTAGAAACCACTTTTTCCGGGTTGCCCAGAATAGGAAATTGGTCAGCGACTGATTAGAAAACCCCAGCATTTAGAGCGCTAATTTAAACAGGATTGTTCAACAGTGCTTGCTTTCACTTGGAATTCGGGAACCGTCAGGAAAAATAGCCCATTTCCAGATTGGGACATGCTGCTTTAATTCAGCTATAAAAAATGCCATGGCATCAAAACCCTCCCGACGGTGTTTGGACCAAATCACAACGATCAGGCTGGCAGCGCCGACAGGTACTTCCCCAACGCGATGCCGGCAGAATAAATCTGATATGGGGTATTTATTGACCGTTTTCCGGGCCAGATTTTCCAGTTCTGTCGAGGCCATCGATGCATAATGTTCGTAATCAAGGCCTTGGATCAGCTTTCCATTTTCCCGGGATCTTACCCGCCCTTTAAATACCAGTTCGGCGCCCTGGTTCCGGCGGGAATTATTTTCCGGGAAGGGACTTATTGGTCCTTCAACTATTTCAGCTATAATCATATTTCAGCCTCCCTGAACAGGAGGAATAAAAGCAACTTCATCCCCTTCCTGTAGTTCGACCGGAATCTTAATATAATGTTGATTTAAGGCTGTAACAAACTTAATGCCGTCCAGTTTACCCTCAGCCAGACCGCGAATTTCCTGCTCCAGATCTGCCGTATCAGCCCCTGCTTCCAGATTTATTATTATTTTATTTTTCCCCAGAGCATATTTAATGTGGGAAAAGCATTTTACGGTAATTTTCATAAATTTATTTCATTATTTCAATGATTTCTGTGGCATGAGTCAGCCCATCGTAAATTAATATTTTACCGGAAAGATCAGGAGTTATTCCGGTAATGATTTTCAAGGCTTCCAAAGCCTGAATATTTCCAATAATGCCTGGAAGCATACCTAAAATTCCGCCATCCCGGCAATTTTCCGCCTCCCCTGACTCCATCCTGGAATTTTCAACTTCCCCGGCGGAAGGGAAAATATCTCTATATCCGGGTGCGCCCTTATGATTTAGTACTGCTACCTGTCCTTCAAATCGGAATAATCCTCCATATACGAGCGGAATTACTAATTTTTGGGAAATTTTATCCAGAATCCGGCGGGAGCTGATATTATCGGTTGCATCAATAATCACATCCGCAGATTTTAAATACAACTCTCCATTTTTTTCCGTTAAATATTCATTTATGCATTCAAGTGTAACTCCGGAATTTATTCTTTTTAAGTTTTCAGCGGCAGCGGCAGTTTTATTTTTGTTAACATCTTCTTCACTATATAGCGGCTGCCGATGAATATTGGATATTTCCACTTTATCACCATCTATGAGGTACAATTTCCCTATGCCGGCGGCCGCAAGGATTTGAGCCGCAGCCGCTCCCAATCCCCCCAGGCCCACAATAGCAATGGAAGCTCCATTTATTTTTCGCTGACCTTTTATACCAAGTTCAGGGAGTGCTGTCTGGCGTGCATAGCGGCTATAATCGTCTTTAGTTCGGCGGTACTCATCCCATGCTTCCACTCCCCCCAGGAGGCTGACAGTGTTTTTAAGTTCATTTTCAATAATCAGGCCTTCAGTCACTAATCCAAATTGACAAATCAGTACGGTTCTGTGTTTACTTCTTTTTTTTAAATTGGGAACGGTTGCCGATTTTGCGTCCAGTCCCCGCAGTGGGAATTGAAGCCTTAAATCCTCAGGACGCATGTCCAGGGCCTGGAATGATTCCCCTGTATTTATCCACTTCTGCAATTCTTGCGCTGTAATGATCATTTATCGGTAATAAATGTCAGCTCTATTAGTGTCATGTCAAGCCTGTATTAGCGCAACCAAGTCTTGTTCTTTTGGCTGCAATGCGTTTGAAAATTTTAACCATAGCCACGGCTATTCTGAAAATTTTCGCCTTGTTAACAGGTTAAAATTCCTGCGACTTTTTACTGAAAAACTTGACATGACACTAGCATCCTTAAAAAATGTGAAATTATGGAAACGTAATTAATTACTTCATCCATGGCAGAAATTTTATTGAAACAGCGCTTCCCCGAGTCAACGGTCCGGGACCGGGACCTACTCCAATGATGCAATTTGCCTTTAGAGCGGCGCTTAACATATGGGACCCGGTTTTTATTGAAGGAGTGCATAACCAGCGGTCTTTTTCGAACCAGGTTTTACCAAATAAAAAACGATGTTTTTCTGCTTCTCTGGGGAAAGCAGCTGTCAGAAATGATTCAAAGGTTTTCTCAGGTTCTCTCCCGGAAAGGTTTTCTATAACAGGCCAGACGTATTCCATAAAACTAATGAAGGCAGATACAGGATTACCGGGCAATCCAAACAGCATGGTTTTTCCTAATG
>JAZFSI010000240.1:0-4422 GCA_036446075.1 Fidelibacterota bacterium | reverse complement strand
CTGAAATATTTTCCCATGATTTAGACGTGGAAGTATTTGAGGGTTATGAGGTTGAAGTTTTTAGACACTTCCCGAAATCTAGATTTTATCTCATAAAGGTTAATAATAACTTTGGATTTGTACCTGATAAATCAATATCAACCGAATACTTACCAAATATTGATTTTTTAGGTACACCAAAAAAATCTGGTTGGGTAGCATATGATGATCCACCCTACCCAAAAAGTAAGATTAGTCCTAAATATCCTAAAAAAGCTCGGGAAAAGGGTTATGAAGGGACTGTAATTGTTAGCGTTTTTGTTAATGAAAAAGGTAAAGTTACCGAAACTGCTGTCATCAAAAGCATACCTGGCTCAGGCCTGGATGAATCCGCCATTAATTCAATAAAAAAAGTAAGATTTAAACCAGCAAAAAAAGAGGGAAAGCCGGTAGGTGTATGGATTTCTATACCTGTTCATTTTCGTTTAAAAGGAAAATAATTCTCCAATTTGCGTAAATGGGATAAAATCAGAATGTGACCAAATTGAGACCGCATTAAGCGCACTGGAATGCACTAAACAACACTAAACTGCATTTCTATTTAAATTTTAAAAAGTCTCATTAACCCAAGGCAAATGGGACTTCTCATAGGTAAATATGAATTATTCTACGTTTTATATTTAGCGGGAACGCGTGGGAATCGAACCCACCTCCCGAGTTGAGTCGGGACAACGGTTTTGAAGACCGCGGCCGGCACCAGCCTTGCAATCATTCCCAGTTTTTATCCAGGCTTATTTATTACTCTGAAATCCAACCCGAATTTCTGTTTCAATACCCGGCCGATTTCAGTTGCCTTTGCTCTTGTATCAAACCGTACTACCCTGACTGTATGCAGCCTGCGTCCGTTAGAATTGACTGCCTGGATTACGGCCTTGTAGCCATTTTTCTTTAATTGATTCTGCAGTCTTTTGGCATTATCGTACTTCCCGAACGCCCCCACTTGAACCACCCAGGGATTTGGGATTCCCCTGGAAACAATAATTCTGGTTTTCTTTTTAGGCAGCTTGGCCTTGATTCGGGTAATGGTTTTTTCAGGATCCAATTTAACCAGTTTTGCTTCTCCCGCTGAAGTACCTAAACCGGATAAACCGTATTTATTGTAATCCAGGCCCGGATAAATCTGTTTAAGTTTTTTAAGAATTTTAACTGCTTCCGTTTCCTCTCCGGTAGCCTGCAGAGAATTCACCATTAAATCCAAAGCTCTCTGATGGTGGGCAGCCCGGGGATAAACAAATAAATATTCTTTTAATTGTGTGCTGGATTGAGAATATAGTCCCCGGGCGAATAAATATTCCCCAATTTTCAAGGCAGCCTCGGAAGCGTATGAGCTGTTGGGATATTCATCTATTATTTCTCGATAAAGAGTATAAGATGAATCCCCCTTAAGGGTAACAAGAGCCTGGATATATTTAATGCCCGGATTATAGGGATAGCGTGATAAAAGTTCCGGGATATTATCCTGCACTTCCCGGATATGGCCCCGTTCCAGAAGAGATAGATAAAGATTTATATCCTGGGCTGAAATCGGTGATATAATTAGAAAAAAAAACCCCCAGCAACGTAGAAATTTTTTCATTTTTCAGCTTTTTCGCTGGTTACCAATTCAATCATTTTGTCTATCTGCTGGGATAATTCATGTGGTTTGGAAACATTTAAAGAGAGTTTCAATTTCATTAACCGGGCATGGATTGAATCATCAAATTGGGCCAATGCTTCATCAACCAGTTTCAGAGCATTATTATGCTCCCCTTTTTCCTCCAGAACGTTGGCCAGATTAGCTAATGCATCCAGATTCCCCGCATCTTTTTCTAAAATACGTTTATAGAAGTTTTCTACTTCGCTGAACCGGCCCAGATCAAATAAGGCAGCCTCAATTTTGGAAAAAACTTTGTGGCCGTCCAGGGGTGTATTTAAGGCAAATTTTTCCCAATTTTCTATGGCCTTTACTAGATCCCTTTCTTCAGCCTTTAAATTCGCCAGATGGAGATAGGGCATTCCGTAGTCAGGGGCCAGTTTGATAGCTTTATTAAAATGCTGTTCCGCTTCTTTTCGATGACCTTTTTTTAAAATATCCAGACCTTGAAATACTTTAAAGCGGCTCAGCTGGGGTGCGTCTTGAACCTGCTTAATTTTTTGGATGATTTTGGCAGTTTGGACGGCCCTTTCCCAATCTCCCTGAGATTCGGCGATTTCAAGTAATATATTATTTGCCCATTCATTCCGTTTTTCCAATTTTAAAACATATTCTGCTTCCCGGCGTGCTTTATTCAGCTGCTCATTCTGCAGAAAATCTAATGCTAAGGATTTATGAATATCTTTTTTTAAAGCATCCGATAAATTTGGGCGGACAGTCAAAGATTGATGAATCTTTAAGGCCTGCTGGCTGTTGCCCTGCTCCCTGAAAATATCTCCCATCTGTAAATATGCATCTACATGCTCAGTATCCTGTTTTACTACGTCCCGGAGGTGTTTTAGAGCAGTTCGGGAATCTCCCCGAACCATGGCGTTCAAGGCATTAGTATAAAGTGATTCCGTCCGCTGCTGTATTTTTGGCCGCAGAGAAAAATAAAATATTCCTGATCCGATCAGGATCAGAATTATTAGAATAAAAATTAATTCCAAGCTTAAATGTCTCCGTCTTCGCCGTCATAAATTCCTTCATCGATGGCAACATTACGGAGATCATTGAGTTCATCGGAAATACGACGGTTTTGTGTTTTTAAAGCACGAATTTCTGCCTTTGCAGTCAAAAAATGTAATACGGCTGCTCCATACCCAATCAGAATGCCCAGTGCCAGAGCGCCGACCATAATAAAAGCCACACTTATATTTTCATATTCTACAAAAATCAAATTAACTTTTGTTTCTACGGTGTTTTGAAGTAGAAATAAAAGAATTAATATGACGGCGGTCAGACCCCCGAAAATTTTTAATAATTTCATCAGGCTGCTTCCTCAAGTTTTTCAACAATTTTCCCATGCAGGGTTACACCCCGCGCTGCTTTTATCTTTACGGGGACCAAGTCTTTAACTTTAACTGATTCCCGGTCAAAGATTACCCATTTATTATTATCTGTACGGCCGGCCCATTGTCTGGATGATTTTTTACTTACTTTTTCGACCAGTACCAATTCTGTTTTGCCAACCATTTCCAAATTTCTTTCCAGTGTATGCTGTTTCTGCAGGCCGATTATCTGATCAAGCCGGTCCTGCATTTCCCCGGATGAAACCTGGTTTCCATATTCCAGGGCTTTGGTCCCGGGCCGGGGCGAGAATTTAAAGGTAAAGGCCGCATCAAAACGCACTGCATTCATGACCAGTAAAGTATCCTCAAATTCAGTTTTAGTCTCTCCGGGAAAACCAACCATGATATCGGTAGTTAAACTTACTGCAGGCAGTTTTTTCCTGATCATAATTACCTGATCAAGGTATTGCTCTTTGGTATAGGTTCGATTCATTTTTTTTAAAATACGGTTATTTCCGGCCTGCAGAGGTAAATGGACATGCCGGCAGATATTGTCGTGTCTGGCCATAACATCCATCACTTCTTCTGTCATATCCTGAGGATGAGGCGAGGTATAACGCAGGCGTTTAAGACCTTTAATCCGGGCCGTTTCCTCCAGCAGATTGTGAAATTTTATATTTTCATGGATATAGGAATTTACATTTTGACCCAGGAGCGTAACTTCTATAAATCCAAGTTTTACAGCTGCTTTAATTTCAGTTAGAATATCTTCAAGCGATCTGCTGCGTTCCCGGCCGCGGGTGAAAGGGACAATACAGAATGTGCAGAATTTATCACAGCCGCGCATGATGGAGATCCAGGCGTTAATACCTTCCTGCCGGCTGGGAAATAAATTATCGTATACTTCAAAGCGAGACAGCTTTGTATCAACAATATGATTAAATTTTTGATTCCGGTCACGCAGTAACTCAGGCAGCCGCCGGTAAGTATCAGGTCCTAAAACTATATCAACAAAGGGTTTTGACTCTAGAATTTCTGCCTTCAGGTTTTGAGCCATGCAGCCCAATACGCCCACAACTACGTGAGGGCGGTTCTGTTTAATGCGGTGGTAATAACCCAGACGGCTGTGAACCTTTTCTTCGGCGTGGTCTCGTACGGCGCAAGTATTTACAAGAATTATATCTGCCGTTGAAATGTTTTCGGTAACGCCATAACCTTCCCTTTGCAGAATACCTGCTACCAGTTCGGAATCAGCTACATTCATCTGGCAGCCGAAAGTTTCGATATAATACTTTTTATTCATTTTCCCAGAAGGAAAATTACTTTAGGTATGATTGAGTAAAAAAGAGTTACTTAAGGTAACCGCTGAAAAAATAATCCAGAGGATTTTGAGGGTTGCCATATTGATGGACTTCATAA
>JAZFSI010000239.1:0-2744 GCA_036446075.1 Fidelibacterota bacterium | reverse complement strand
CTGAAAAAGGGGGCGATGAGAAGTGAGCAGTAAAAATAAAGTGACGGGTAACGGTAAAAAATTCAATGTTTTTTTTATGAGTGACATGGTGAAATTCTTATAAGTATTTCCCGTCACGGGTAACGGGTGAGGGTAAAAAATATTTCTACAAACTATCAACTACAGATTTTTTTCCTTTCCCTCTGATTTCTGAAATCTGGCATCTGACTTCTTTTTCCCACCTCGTCACTCGTCACTCGTAACTTCCCCCTGCTAACTGACTTCGGCAATGATTCCTTTGGAAATCGTTTTTTTAATCCTGCCGTTTAGTTTTTCCCCCAGGAATGGTGAATTGCAGGATCGGGATTGAATATGGCGCCGTTTGAATTCCCATGTTTCATGAGGATCAAGAATTACAATTTCTGCCTGGGTGCCCTCAGCCAGAAGGTCTATTTCATAACCCATGATTTTACGGGGATTAACTGTCAGCTTTTGGATCAGTTCTTCCAGGGTTAGGGGACCTTCTTTAACCAATACTTTATGTACAGCTCCAAAACAACTTTCCAGGCCGATCATTCCAAACGGCGCCAAATCAAAAACTGCTTCCTTTTCTTCAATCGTATGGGGTGCATGGTCTGTGGCAATACAATCTACAGTACCGTCTTTAAGGGCTTTAAGCAGTGCTTTTCTATCTGTTTCGCTGCGAATAGGCGGTGCCACTTTTAAGTTAGTATTGTATGATTTCAGGGCCTGATCATTAAAATATAAATGATGGGGAGTTACCTCGGCCGTAATCAGATCGTACCCTTGTTTCATCACCCTTAGTTCAGCAATTGACCCTGCTGTACTTACGTGCGGCACATGCAGACGAGCCCCGCATAATTCGGCTAATTCCAAATCACGGTGAACCATGACCGCTTCCGACAGGCCCGGGTTACCGGTAAGTCCCAGTTCTGTACTCATGAGTCCTTCGTTCATGACCCCCGCATTTTTCAGATCTTCATCTTCTGCATGGTTAATTATGGGTACTTTAAACATTTTGGAATACTCCAGGGCGTTACGCATTACCTGGCTGTTGGTTATGGCCATACCATCATCACTGAAGGCGACCGCTCCGGCCTCGATCATGGCTCCCATTTCGGCCAATTCCTCCCCCTTAAGGTTTTTGGTTACGGCCCCGATAGGATTTATTTTGACGGGACAGGCCTGCGCCTTTTCGATTATGAACCGAATCGATTCCGGGGTATCCAGGGGCGGCACAGTATTGGGCATAACATTGACATGGGTAAAACCGCCTGCCAGAGCAGCTCTGGATCCTGTCTGCAGTGATTCCTGATCTTCCCGGCCGGGTTCCCGGAAATGAACATGCAGATCACAGAATCCGGGGCTGATCACCAATCCCCTACAGTTAATGACAAAAGCTTTAGGGGGTGTTTTGATTTTACCAACAGCAGCTATTTTGCCTTTTTCGATCAATAAGTCTGCCTGGGTGCGCGTACCCCGAAAAGGATCTATTAGACTGCCGTCCTTTAGTACAACGATTTTCTCTAATTTTGAAATTTTCATCTTAACCATTGCCTTTCTTCTGTTTGCCGCCCAGCAGCAAAAAAAGAATTGCCATACGGGAGGCCACGCCGTTCAATACCTGATTTAATATGATGGCCTGGTCCCCGTCGGCTACATCGCTGTCTATCTCCACACCGCGGTTCATGGGTCCGGGATGCATAATTATTATTTCCTTTTTATGGCGGGAAAGTCTTTCCCGGGTTATTCCAAAAAGATTTCTATATTCTCTGACCGAGGGGAACAGGCCCAGGCCCATGCGTTCCCGCTGTATTCTAAGAATATTTATGGCATCCGCCCATTCGAGCACTTGATCCAGATCATAATTTACTGCAGCGCCAATTTCTTTGATTTGGGGCGGAATCAGAGTTTCCGGCCCGCATAAGGTCACTTCTGCTCCCATTATTAATAATCCGTATATATTGCTCAGAGCCACACGGCTATGGGAGATATCCCCCACAATACCCACTTTCAAACCTTTCAGGTATCCGAATTTTTCCTTGAGACTCATCATGTCTAAAATAGCCTGGGTAGGATGCTCATGGGTGCCGTCCCCCGCATTTATAACCACAGAATTTATATGTTTAGTTAAATGGAGGGCCGCTCCCGGTGCCGGGTGGCGCATGATTACCGCATCGATTTTCATGGCTTCAATATTTTGGGCTGTATCCTTAAAACTTTCACCTTTTTTAAGGCTGGAGGAAGATGCGGAAAAATTTACTGTATCGGCGCTGAGGCGTTTTTGGGCCAGTTCAAAACTGATTCTGGTCCGGGTTGAATTTTCAAAAAAAAGATTTACAATGGTCCGGCCTTGAAGGGAGGGTACTTTTTTTATGGGACGGTCCAGTACTTCCCGAAAACTAAATGCAGTTTCAATAATTGAGGAAATATCCTCACGGGGATAATTCTGCAGCCCCAGCAAATGTTTTTGTTTGAGCATCAGGCTTTCTCCTCGTAATTGATTAAACGGACCAGGTCCATTCCATCAACTTCCTTAAACAGAACTTTGACATGCTCGCCTTCATGGGTGGGGATATTTTTACCGATATAATCTGCGCGTACTGGCATTTCCCGGTGACCCCGGTCCACCAGTACAGCAAGCTGGACCTCATCGGGACGGCCGAATGCATTCAAAGCATCCAGAGCGGCTCGGATGGTCCGGCCCGTATATAAAACATCATCAATTAAAATAATGGTCTTAT
>JAZFSI010000238.1:0-4528 GCA_036446075.1 Fidelibacterota bacterium | reverse complement strand
TCCATGATCTATCCATCTGCCTTGCCGATTAATAAATATTATTTCAAGAGGATACTCCTAATTAATATAAATTTGTCATTTCCAGTTCATTTTTGTTGTGGTTTCAGATAACAATTAATATTGATATCTTTAAATTTGTAAAATCGTAAACAGATGATTATATTGTCTTAACATTAATTGCTACTTTGAATTAATCGGGGAGTTTCAATGCTAAAAAATATCCCTAGGCGGCTTTTGTTAAGGACACCGATAATGGGCATTTTGTTATTAATAACTGGTTGCACCTATGAGGATTCAAAGGACCGTTTGAACCTGGAGAACGATACAGAAATTTTGGCCGATAGGGTAGAATATGTTAATGAAGTTGTTCCCATTATAGCTGATCAAAACATCCCAAAAATATCTGCAAGTGCCGATTCGGTTATTTTAACTTGGATTGCGGAAGTTTATCCACCTGAGATTGAAAACGTTACTCTTCAAGCTACAGATGTGTGCATCAAAGGCAAAAAGGTTTATATCAGTTATAATGTTAGGGGCGAAACTTTTCTGGGGGCCGTAGATATTTTTTCAATTGACGACCCTGCCCAGCCGGAACTGGTTTCAACTATGAGTTTTAATGATTCTGATATCAACGGTTTATATTTGGACAATGACTATCTATATCTTGCCGGTGCCAGAGATGGCGGCGATCTAACTACTCCTGCGATGATAGAAAGAGTGGAATTGCAAGGCGGGCTGCTGACGGATGTTACCAGCTCTTTAGACTTGGTAAGTTATGCGGGCACTGACGTTACCGTGGCTGGTAATTATATATATGTCACTTCGGGATCCGAGGGGGGAGCAGTAACCTTAATATCCAAAAACAATTTTACCATTTCCGAAACTTATACTATTGAAGACGCTCGTGGTGTAGATACTAAGGATGGAGACATTGGCGTAATCGCCGGTACACCAGCACGATTAATGGTTTTTGATGATTTAACCGATTCCCCCATTTATGATTATACTCTCACTGGCGCAACAATTCCATTTTCTAAATCGACCATCGAAATCAACCGTAAAAAAGCAATTTTAGGTATTGGCGATGGGGGCACTAAAATTATCTGCTTAAATACAGGGATAGTAATCGATTCGATTTCAGCCCTTGTTTTAAGCGATTTAGATCCAGGTTTAACAGTAACAAATTCTGCCTCGGGCGATAAAGATATTATCTTTATCGCCAATGGTGAAGCAGGTGTTTATGTGGCAGAATCTGAAGAAAAGTTTGATTCAAAAGACTGTGATACGGGCTCTCTTGAATTATTGGGCCATCTTCAATTTTCTGAAGATGAATCCGTAAACCACGTGGCCTATAAAAAAGATCTGCTTTTTATTGCTACGGGATTGGGCGGTTTAAAAATATTGTCAGTGGATATTATCGATTAAGCTAAAACCTTATATTAAACTAAATAAATGGGAGCCTAAACATTTATTATTTAGTGGCTGGAATCATCATTGTAGCAGTGATCTTTTTTTTAAGATATTTGCAGCGTAACAAAACGGATGGCGGAATATTCTGGTTCATACCGGGATTATCTGGTTTTATATTTATTATTATTGGTTCAATCTTAAATAATGATGATATTTCCTCCATTGGCATAATGATTTTGATGATGGGAGGGATGATAATTTGGGGATATTTCTCCAAAAATCGAACCGGACCCTCAGAATAATATTGCCTTTGCCTACAGAATAATTTTATTAGAAGTTTAAATCAAATGACATTATTTACCTAAATTTAGTTATGGAGAAAGCAAAAATAGACCAAGCAGATCGTCAGCAAAAAGCCCAGGTTCAAATCCCTCAATCTCCGGAGGATAAATATGCTTTGGAATTAGCTGTTTGCAATCAGGTCCTTATACGCTGGTCTGATATATTCGGTATGGAGGCATTGACTTCCTTATTTGAGGGTACAAATTTTGATTTTAACAAGGCTGGGATTGAGTTAACTGAAAAAAACACCCGAAAGAACCTGATCAATGATTTATTTTTTATTGTTTACTCCAAAAGAGGAACCAGCTGGCTTAGTAGTGTAGAAAAATTTACAATTACATTATTCCGGGAAAAAGGTCTGGAAATTCCCCTGGTCTATAAATCAGCTATTTTTGATGCTGAAAAAAAGATGGATAAATTAACTGAGGCCAGCTTGAACCTCTTGGAAAACAGAGAAGAATCAATAGAGGTAATAAAAGCAGAGAAAAAAAGGACGGAAGTTTTAACAGAGGCCAGTTTAAATCTTTTGGAAATGAAAGAGAAAGGGGAGAAAAATCTCAAAAAAGCCATTGATCAGCTTACGGTTGACTCGCGCACCGGATTGGGCAACCAAATATTTTTTGATAAATTTATCCATAATGCGCTGCTCGATAATTTTAAGCATAAAATAGAATGGTCCTTATGTTACTTCCAATTGGATCATCAGGAAGAATTACTACTTGAATTTGGCGAGGAAAAAGGGAACGAAAGTTTGGCATCCGCCGCTGCCATAATTAAATCAGCCGCTGAAAATAATTTCCATACATTTAAATTAGATGGTGATTTATTTGTC
Source organism: Fidelibacterota bacterium (assembly GCA_036446075.1). Classification (GTDB taxonomy): domain Bacteria; phylum Fidelibacterota; class Marinisomatia; order Marinisomatales; family TCS55; genus JAZFSI01. Next base: position 1,944 of record JAZFSI010000238.1, on the reverse strand, counting down.
ATTTATATGCCTCAGACAAAAATTGAAGCAGCCAAAAATATTGCGGAAACCATCAGATTAAATTTTGAACAATCTGAAATATTTATCAGGAAAATGACAGTAAGTATCGGGGGTGTATCACAAAAAGATTTTAATGATCTAGATAAAAATAAAAATATAGTTTCAATCATACTTGGGGCTGCCAGAATGCGGGTTAATCATGCCCGCCAATCAGGCATGAACCGTGTTACTTTTGAATCTGAAATTGATCCTTTAAAGAGTTTAACCGGCAAGGTTCTGGTGGTAGATACGGATAAATTGAATTTGGATATAATTAAATACAATTTCAGAAATAATGGTTTTGGTGTTGTTGCAGTTGAAAATGGCGAATTGGCATATCAAGCTGTAGAGCTGCAACTTATAGATTTAATCATTAGTGAAATTACCATACCAAAACTGGACGGATTCTCTTTCCGCCAAAAACTGATGAAATCATCAAAATATATAAATATTCCCTTTATTCTGCTTTCCCATCAAAAAAATAATGCAGATATTATCCGGGCTTTTAATCTGGGTATATCCCATTATTTAAAAAAACCAATTTACGTTTCTGAATTGCTGGGAATAGCAAGCGGATACCTGAAAAATTTACGACAGAAAAATTGAATCTTTCCTTCGATTTTGTAATTTTAATTCTTAAAATATTTCTGGCCCTGAATTTTTTTGTTTTTTCACTATTTTTTATTCAGAAATTTCTTAAATATAAAATAAATAAACTGGAGAATGAGTTTCAAATTTTCCTGGTAAAATATTTTTCTGGTGAATTCACATATTTAGATTTTCCCGCTCGATTTTCTTTTTATAAATATAAGTATATTTTTATAAAACAATTTGCAAGAGTTAAAGAATCCATTATAATAAATTCCCATAAAAATGAAGAAATAATTCGCAGAATAATTGGACTGAAATTTATAAAAAGGTTAGTCAGAAAACTTCATTCACCTTTCAAATTCAATAGAATTAAAGCTGCTGTTTATTTAGGAATGGTCAGATCCTTGCCGGTTCAGCAGAAACTTATATTCGCTTTGAAAAATGAATCTGATTTTACTGTAAAACAATACATTGCCAACGCCTTAGCAGATACAGAAAACCCTGAAGTAGTTCCCCATTTAATTGATTCTCTGCCCGGATCTTCTCCGGCCTACCGCATTTTTACTGTAAATCTCATAATAAACTTTGGGGACAGGGTCTATAACATGGTGGAATCTTTGTTAAAGAGTAAAAATATTGAATTCCATTATCTTATCCTCAGCTATTGTAAAAAACATTTAACACAGACATTAGAGGATTTTATAGTATCTACTGCAAAATTGGAGAACGGTGAACTGGCCAATTATGCTGCCAGAATATTGTTGGATTATCATCATCATCTTCTGATTACAGAGGATTTTCTTGAACATAATAATCAAGAGATTCGAAGCCTGGCTGTGCAAGCCCTGGGTCGCACCAATGAAAAACAAAATATTATTCGACTGATTGAATATCTCGGTGATCCCTCCATTGCAGAGAATGCGGTGGTGGGTCTTTCCAGCTTATTGAGACGTAGTCCACAATTCATCCCATACCTGGTTGAAAGGTTTGAAAATGAAGGTGAACCGGAAAAAAAATTATTATTGGCCAAGGTATTGTCCTTCCGCATCGAATATTTCCTGACGAATATTTTTTCAGCGGATGGTTTAACGGTAAAATCTCTGATAAAAGAAACTTTGAAATTGGGTCAGTCCAGTGCCATAATTGGTTTTTTAAACAGAAATAATGACGAAAAACTGGAAGATGAAATTATATCCATTCTTGGGGAGGTCAGTAAACACGATAAATTATTTGAAATAGAACTTCAGTATTATCTGGATGAGGAAATTCTAGAAAAATTGGGATTGGAAAGAATTAATATCGACCAGAAGCGGG
>JAZFSI010000237.1:0-7905 GCA_036446075.1 Fidelibacterota bacterium | reverse complement strand
GCATTAATTGGACCAGAGCAGAAGTGGATCAGAAATTACACAATATAATGAAAGACATTCATGCAGCCTGCCTTAAATGGGGACGTGAGGGGGATTATATAAATTATGTTAAGGGCGCCAATATAGCCGGTTTTATTAAGGTAGCCGACGCCATGTTGGATCAGGGAGCTGTTTGAAAAAATCTTTGATTTTTTCAGTGACAAGTGACGAGTGACGAGTGGGGAAAAAGAAATCCCCGCCATGGTCGCTTCGCTCCCAGCGGGGCAGGCAGAAGCCAGAGGGGAAAACAGTTACGTGTTACGAGTGAAGAAAAAGAAAAAGACAAAAAGAGTAAATAGTTAATATTATATATTTTTAACTTTTCACGTTAAAAGAAAATTCCCTTCTTTTTACGGATAATCCCTGATTTTCTCGTCACCAGTTACCCGTTACGGGAAAAATTCCCGAATTTTTCCCTGTCACCCGTCACTGGAAAATTCTTAATAGAATTTTCCCATGCTTCCTAAATTCCCGGTGATTTTTGTTCATCCATGGAATTTTTTACAAGTGGTTTTGTTTTATAAATTTTTCCTTTTCCTGTTTTTCCATTAATAAGTGCCGGCAGAGGCTGTTCCAGTCGATACCATTGCGTATATTTCGCCTGCTCTACCAATTCCTGGTTTTTGAGCCACTCCCAATCAAGTTTATCGTCTGGTTTTTTCGGATCAATAGTAAAATATCCGATGCGCATGCTGGTTACGTTTTGGAAAAAGTGACTGCCGAAGGACGGATCAATAGGAAACTCTTCCAGACCCATTTCTATTATAATTTTGACTTTGGAAATTTGATTCCAAATTACAGGAATTCCCAGCCAGGGATCTGCTGATCCCCAGCGGCCGGGACCGATTAATATATAGGAATTATCTGACATTTTTTCATTGAATTTTTCAATTTCCAGGGCAATTTCCTGAGTATGGGCGGAATCAAATAAATGGGGAGGTACAATCACAATATTCCGGACATCGTTTATGATACCGTTGCCCAGTACATTTTGACTCCGGCAGAAAATATCGGTTTCAGGGATTTGTTCGGACTCTTCTACTCTATCCATACCTCCGATAACCATGGGCCGGATCTGGAGCAGGCAAAAATCCGGATTCCTGTCTTTTTTCCTGTACATGTTCAAGGCAAATTCCATCTCAACCGGGCAGCCCAGTGATTGTTCACCTAAAATCAATAATTCAGTTAATAATTCCGGTAGGGGAATCATATTCCATTTCAATAGACTGGGAAATGTGATTACTCTGGTGCCCTCATAACGCAGAGAATCCCGAAGTACATTATCCTCGGCACTGATGACACTGGCAGCCCAGTACAATTCTCCATCTTTTTCAGCAACTTCAAGGGGCAGTGATACTAGATTTTTGGATTCTCCCGATTTCAGTTTTATAGTGCTGTTTAAATTCAAGGCGTAAAAATTATTTTGAGAATTATCAATAGTTGAATCGATGGAATAATACTGAGGCAGAATACCTGGATATTTAGGTGAAATTCTTAAAGCACGTTCCCCGGCCGCGATGGTTCGTCCCAGGCCCAAAGCCAAATGGGCCACACCTTCTTCCCTTTCCATATAAGAAACAGGATAATAGTTATAACTCTGCATTGTTCCGCTTGCGGAAGGGTAAAACCTATGTGCGTGTTTCTTGCCGACCATTTCCATAATAATTATGGCCATTTTTTCTTCTTCGTGGCGATAAAATGAACTTTCGCTGATAGATTTTGGTTCCCGGTAAAATGTTGAGGAATATATTAATTTTATGGCCTGACATAATTTGCTCAGACGATCCTGCTTCAGCTTCTCCGAATTAGAAAGCATATAGGTGGCGTACATGCCTGCCAGAGGCTGATATTGAGAATCTTCCAAAAGGGAGGAAGAGCGTACAGCGAGAGGATATTTAACTTTCCCTAAAAATTTTGATAAAGTTCGTATCAGTTGTTTTGAAAGGTCGGCTTTTAAAAAATATTTATCAATGCGTGCATTATTCTTTTCTTTAAGAGCCAGTTCCCAAAGATGATTTTCATCCATAAAACGGTCAAACTCATCTGTACCAATAACAGTTATGCGAGGGATTCTGATGTTCATCTGGGGATATTTTTTATCAAGTTCAGCCTGCGCTAAGATAATATTAGCAAAAGCCAGACCTCGGGCTTTACCCCCCAGCGAGCCTGTGGATATGCGAGTGAAATTGATGTCTGTATCAAGCGATTCGCTGGAATATTGAACTATTTTCCCAATCTGTCTGCCTTCCATGCCTGTATCAAGCAGGATTAATAATACCTGGCGTAAATTCTCTAAATTTTCAAACTGCGTAACCTTGACCGGTCGCATTTTTGACGCGATGGAAAATTCGCCCCTGGCTGCCAGCCAGTTGGAGAAATGGTTTTTTGTAGCATGGTACTCCAAAATTTCGACCGGTATTTTATTAAGAGCTTTACGAAAGGAATTCAAGTCCGTAGCCTGGTAAATAACTGTCCCTTTTTTATTTTTAAAAATAAAATCACCAAAACCTAAATTGTCAACTATGAAATTTTCCAGATCTCCCAAAAGGGTGGAAGATCGTTTATGCAGGAAATCTGCCTTGAGCTTTTTTGCTTCGATTTTCTGGTCAATATTTGTGGATTGAAGCATAATGGGCATGTCAGGATCAAGCTCTCTGATATATTTCGTTAATTCTACCCCGGCGTCAGGATCCAATTTATCTTTATGGGGAAAACGAACGTCAGAAATTATACCTAATATATTATGCCTGTATTTTTTGTAAAATTTTAGAGCTTCCTCATAGGTCGAAGTGAGAACTATTTTTGGCCGGGCGCGGAATGTTAATAAGCGTTCCGTATCTGAAAGTCCCTTGCTGATTAAATTGCGGGAGTGTTTAAGGCTGATTCTGTATACTAAGGGCAGGATTGCGGAATAATAGCGCGGATTATCTTCAACAATCAGAATCAGGCGGATATCGGCAATTTTGTAATCTCTTTTCAGGTTTCTGCGGTCTTCTATGTATTTTATAATAGCCGGAAAAACATTGGCATTACCAGACCAGATGAATATTTTATCAATTGAATTCTTCAACCTGTCCTGGGATAATTGTTTTATTTCCGACTGGTCAAAAATTAGCAGAATTACCGGTTTTTTTGGATATAAAGCCTTTACTTTGGCCCCGAATGTGATGGGATCCATATCCGATATGCGCATCATTACAATTACCAGGTTATACTTTTTTTTAGAAAGCATTTTTAAAGCCTTGGCAGCACTGTCTGCGTGCCATACCCGGGGGGCATAACTGAGGTTCATTCCTATATATTCGTACAGGATTTGCTCGGTCAGACGCCCATCCTCTTCTAAAATAAATGCATCATAGGGACTGGCTACCAACAGGATTTCATGAACTCGATGAAGCATGAGATCTTGAAAATCAAGTTTTTTATTTTTAGCGACTTTCACGGTAATTTTAAGAGACAGAGTTTTAAATTAACCTTTCGGCAGCATTTATTAGAAGGATTAAATATATGAAATAATCTTTGATTATTTCTGTGACGGGTGAAAAAGTGAGTAGTGAGTAGTAAAAAAGGTGGAGGATGGAATCAATACATAAGTAACACTTTCTACAATCTATCAACTTGGAATTTACTGAATTCTGCCTGTCCCGCTGGGAGCGGAGAAACGTAGCAGCGAAGCGACAGTGGCGGGGACTTCTGCCAACTGACTTCTTCCCGCTCGTCACCCGTCACTTCCCCCATCCCCTCCGGTTTCCGTCTAGGTATCCTGAAGATTATTTCCGTAAGTTTACAACCATGCGGCGGGGATTAAGAGGATTACTTAACTTAGGCTTGAAATTGATTTATCCTGCAGCCTGTCTGGCCTGCAAACAAAGTATGGATGCAGGGTTTATCTGTTCTTCATGTTTGTTTAAATTTGAGAAAATAAATGGTAATGAATGGATTAAAAATATACCCTATTTATCCGAGATAGATAGAGTTTATGCCTGTTGGTATTATAATCCAACACTGCAGAACCTGATCCGGAATATGAAATATTATAATTTTGCCCGCTTAGGCAATTTTCTGGGACAGAAGGCCGCTAAAGAGTTTGCGGAAGAAGTGTTTGATGGATTGGATTATCTGGTCCCGGTTCCCCTTAATAGCCTGAAATACCGGGAACGAGGTTATAATCAGGCTCAACGGATTTCGGATGGTATGGCGCAAGTATTGAAAATTCCCATAAAAAAAAGAATTAAACGTGTTAAATATACTTTATCCCAAACTTCCCTGACTCGTGAAGAACGTCTTTATAATATGGAAAACGCCTTTGTAATATCGGGCAGTGTAAATCAAAAGAAAATTGGTGTTATAGATGATTTATTAACAACAGGGGCAACTCTGTCAGCCTGCGCTGCAGCTCTTAAAGCTGCCGGAGCTATCGAAGTTAGAGCAATAACTTGTGCTTCTCCCGTAATGTAAACAAAAAATGATTCAATGCTAAAATCACTAAAAGCTTTTAACATCAAAGATAAATGCATCCTTTTGCGGGTAGACTTTAATGTACCCATGAATGGCGGAAAAATCCTGGATGACTTTAGAATTCGGGCTGCCGTACCTACCATCCAGCATATCCTGCGGCAGGGGGCCAGTATTGTACTTATGTCTCATTTGGGGCGGCCTGAAGGTAAAGAAAATTCAGAACTCAGCCTCATGTCAGTTGGTGAAATACTTGCCGATCTATTAGAAATGCCCATTAAATTTTCGGCAAATTGCGTATCGGAAGATGCCCGGAATGTGACCATTGGTTTGAAACCGGGAGAAATACATTTGCTGGAAAATTTAAGGTTTCATAAAGTAGAGCATCAGAACAATCCGCGCTTCAGCTCCCTGTTGGCAAAACATGGTCAGATTTTTATTAATGATGCTTTTGGAACAAGTCACCGTGCCCATGCTTCAAATGTTGGTGTTACCGATAGTTTTATGAATAAGGGCATTGGTCTGTTAATGGAAAAGGAGATTCAGATCCTTTCTAATTTGATTAACCGGCCCAGGAAACCTCTCGTAGTAGTTTTGGGGGGTGCCAAAATCAGTTCAAAAATAGGATTGATCCAGAAGTTTATTGAAACGGCAGACTTTATTCTTATCGGCGGGGGTATGGCTTTCACATTTTTAAAGGTAATGGGGAAAAATGTCGGAAAATCAATGGTAGATGAAAAACGTCTAATTACCGCAAAAAAAATACTCAGCCTGGCGAGAGAAAAGGCGGTACTTGAATTTCCCAAAGACTTTGTTTGTGCTCCGGATCCGGATAAACCGGAGGATTCGGAAGTTTTTAAAGTGGGCAAAATACCTGATAATATGGCTGGTTTGGATATTGGCCCGGAAACTGTTGAACGTTACTGCCGTATTATAAAAACGGCCGGAACTGTTTTTTGGAACGGGCCCATGGGCGTCTTTGAAAAACCTGGGTTTGAAAATGGAACCCGAATCCTGAGTGCAGCTTTAAGCGAGGCAACTGAAACAGGGATAATTACGGTTACAGGCGGCGGAGATTCGGCGGCAGCCTTGAAAAAGTTCAATCTGGTTTCGGGAATCTCACATATTTCAACAGGGGGCGGGGCGGCACTGGAACTGCTTTCGGGACAACCCCTTCCCGCCTTGACAGCTTTGGAGAGATAGATGCAGAAAATTCCTATTGTGGCCGGAAACTGGAAAATGAATTACACACCTTTAGAATCCAATTCTTTCGTCCTGGAAATCAAAAAACGAATATTGGAATATGCCGGAGTCAAGGTTATATTCTGCCCGCCATTTACCTCATTATTTAATATGGTAGATATTTTAAGCGGTACAGGTTACGGTTTGGCAGCACAAAACATGCATTGGGATACACAGGGCGCCTATACAGGGGAAATATCCGTATCCATGCTGAAAGATTGTGCCGTAGACTGGGTTATCCTTGGTCATTCGGAACGGCGTCATATCTTTGGTGAAACTGATGACTTTATTAATCAGAAATTGCGGACTGCGTTCGCTAATGATATTAAACCAATGCTCTGCATTGGCGAAACTTTGGCCGAAAGAGAAGCCGGCCGGACCGTGGATGTTTTAAAAAACCAGTTGAAAAAGGGTCTTAAAGATGATGGACCTTTAAATCTTAAGAATCTGGTAATTGCTTATGAGCCTGTGTGGGCCATTGGAACGGGGCAGACAGCCACCATAAATCAGGTGGAAAATGCACACCGGACAATTGCTGAATTTATGGAAACATTATTTGGAGATATTGAAACTTGTAAAGTACCCATATTATATGGCGGATCCGTTAAACAGGATAATGCTTTAGGCTTGATTCAGGCTCGGGCTGTAGACGGTTTTTTAATCGGCGGCGCCAGTTTGGATCCGGATTCATTTTCGAATATCATTAAAATCGTTCATCAAAATTTTAAGAGGAATTAAGTGACAGGATTTTTAATTACAATTCATACAATAATTAGCATTTTGCTCGTATCTGTTATATTAATGCAGGCCAGTCAGGGCGGAGGGTTATCCGGATCAATGGGAGGACAAACCACTAATGCCCTGTTTGGGGGACGCGGAGCTGCAACAATATTGAGTAAAATAACTACCTGGCTGGCCGGAAGTTTTATGGTCCTGGCCCTGATTATCGGAATGATCGGGACATTAGGGTCTTCTACGCCTGCATCCGTAGTTGAAAAAGCAGCTGAAGAACGAGAGTTTTCACCGGCTGGAGGATTATCTCTTCCCGGGGCCCCTCTGGAAGATATCCAGGGCGATAAGCAGTAAATCGTTAAAAAGGCCGAAGTGGTGGAACTGGTAGACACGCAGTCTTGAGGGGGCTGTGAGAGAAATCTCGTGCGGGTTCGAGTCCCGCCTTCGGCACATTTGGAGTAAGGAAATATGAACAAATTTAGAATTATAATATTTTTTCTGGCAATCAATCTGGATTTAGGGCTGGCCCTGGATAATGCTCCTGAGCAAATGGAATTATTTGAACAGGCACAGGCAGATTTAAAGGCTGGAAATATCGATGAAGCTTTAACAAAATTTGAGGATGTTCTAAAAATTGATCCTACCTTTGCACCGGCTCAGGTTGGATTAGCACACGTCTATATCCGCAAAGGAGATATGGAGAAAACTCAAAATTATTTAAAGCAGGCTATTGATGCCGACCCTGAGAACCAGGAATTCAGAGCTGAATTCACGAATCTCAACGAACTGAATAATCTCATGAGCCAGGGGGGGAGATCCATGAAAAATGGCGAGTTCGAAAAAGCTTATGATACATTTAAGATTGCTTCCAATAAATTTCCTTATTTTTCTGAGGCTATTTTCAGTATGGGACTGGTAAAATTTCGGGAAAAAGATTATCTGGTGTCTGTTGATCATTTTAAACATGTCCTGACCATAAATCCCAAGCATGAGACAGCCAGGGCTGCTATTACAAACGTAGCCAAGAAATTCTTCAATGAAGGAAATTCCGCATATAAAAGAGGAAATCTGGAGGGCGCACTGGAAGGATATAACAAAGTTCTGGAAATTGACCAAGGATTTTACCAGGCCCATTATCAGATAGGGGTTATTAATTCTAAAATGGGAGATAAGGAAGCAGCCATTATATCTTATCGGATGGCTTTAAGTGATAATCCAGAATTTTATAAGGGCTGGTTTGCTCTGGGACTGGCTAAAAGCAGTATAAATGATTCCGAGGGAGCCTTGGAAGCTTTAGAAAATGCCGTAAATATTAATCCGGGGTACGATAAAGCTTACGTGGCAATGGCTGACATTTATCTGAAGAATGATAATCCCGAAGAGGCTAAACGAGTTTTAAACCTGGCTATACAGGTTAATTCCATCTACCCCAAAGCA
>JAZFSI010000236.1:0-4315 GCA_036446075.1 Fidelibacterota bacterium | reverse complement strand
TTGTTTTCGTATAGATCAATCAAACCTTCGTATTGAATAAAGAAATTATCCGTAAAATTATTGTTATGGCAGGAAGTACAGACGTCCTTCATTTTTTTGCGGCGCATTTCACCGGTAATTTTTGATGACTCCAAGCCCCATTTTTTATCAGTTTCATGAGCCAGGGTGGAATGAACAGGTCGATTATTCCACTTTATCCTGAGACCGATATTATGACTTACATCCTGGTTTTCCGTGGCCGACATATGGCAGGTGGCACAGGTAGGAGCTGCTGAGTAATCTTCACCCACTATCCATTTGGATGAGGCCAAATTCATTTTATCCACATTGGCATAAAAATTTATACCGTGTTTTGATTCGTTATATATTTCCAGCTGGGGATGATCCGGTCCCAGATGGCATCTGCCGCAATTTTCCGGGCGCCGGGCCTGGGCGATAGAAAATTCATGGCGCTGGTGGCAGGCGGAACAGGAGCCCTCCGATCCATCCGGATTTATACGTCCCATGCCTGTATTAGGCCAGGTGGCAGGATCCAGACGGCCGTCTTCCAATACCTTGACCTCACTGCCATGACATTGCCAGCAGCCATTCACTGCTGCTGCAGAAACGCCCATGGGAAAAGCAGGAGTTACAAAACCTCTGTTCCCTTCTACAACCTCGGCCAGAATATTATCCAGGGAACCCATTATGCGGCCCGCCTTGGAATGGTGAGAATTAACAAATTCGTCTACTTCCTTCTCGTGGCATTTGGAACAGTCCTGAGGTGATACAATTATGGAAATATTAAAATCATAGTGTTCAAATGCATCGGCATCGTCTGCTTGTGCCGTATGGCATTCAAAACAACCCACATTGGCTCCAAAATGTTTACTATTGCCCCATTGCTGGTATAGACTGGGATGCTCGGTTTTATGGCATTCTATACATTCTCTGGTTTCATCTGAAAGTTCAGTTGGAATCGTAATTCCTGCCATTAAAAATGAAAAGGTTATTAAATAAATTGTCGATCTAAAAAATAATGTTATTTTTTTCACCTTTTATCTCCGGATTTTAATAAGTCGGGGCAGGAATTTAGCAACAGGAAACCACCTAAAAAAGGGATCGGAAAAAATTCCCAGAATTTTTCCTGTCACCCGTTACAGAAAAGATATAAGATAAAACCGTCTACTTTTATACAAGTATAATTTTAAATTCTTCCATGATCAGCGGGAAAATCCACTCCCTTTAGAAACGCCAATTTTAATTGACTCTTATTAAAATATTATAAAATCAATGTCAATAAATGAAAAGAATCATTTTCCCGTTAAAAGATTCATTTATCGTCTCGAAGTAAAATTTGTTTTAATCGCCACTATTATTATCCTGATCGGTGCCGTAATTATCAATTATGTGATTTATTCATTCGAAAGTAAAGAGCATTATAAATTAGTTACGAACCAGGTAAAACTCGGAAATACTATTATGTCCGACGTTTTAAAGAGTTATATCAAAAGTATTCCCGATGCTTATGAATCAACATACCCAATTTTAATAAATGGTTTTCTAAATCAGTTTCCACGACGTGAGAGTAACTTAAATTGGGGTGTTTTTGTTTTTAATGAGGAACAGGGACATACGTTTACTTTCGGAGATTCTATAATTCGTGCTGTTCAATGCCCCATCTTTCCCCGTGAAAAAGGCAGCAGTAAAATCAGATTTTTCACTTTTAGAGACCAGGACCAAAAAAATGTTTTAATCAGTCTTACTCCCTTATCTATCGGCAGCACGGACTGGCATACTCTGGCCGTACTTTCTTTTTATAATGAAACCACTGGTAGTTTACAGGATTTACTGCGGCAGCTGATAATCATTTCAATTATAGCTGTATTAGTTTCGATTGCCATTGCCGTAATAGTTGCTCGGGCACTGGCTAAACCCATCAAAGTTCTGGCCAGTGAAATGAATTTAGTTGAAGCTCCTTATTACAGTACTGAATTGCTTAAAAATAGAAATGACGAATTGGGTGTTCTGCAGCAGCGGTTTTTGATTATGTTAGATCGTCTGCGGGATTCGGAAGGGGAAAATCGCTATGCTCAAAAAGCGTTGATTCACACCGAACGTATGGCTTCCATCGGCACAATCGTTTCCGGTCTGGCCCATGACATCAATAATCCCCTGGCGGGCTTAAAACAGAGCATGAACCGTATAATCAATGATCCCCAAAATGTAACCCAGACAAAAAAATACGGTACCCTCATATTCAGTGCTTTGTCACACATTGAAAAAGTTGTTCGCAGACTGCTGGATTTTTCAAAAAAACAGGAAATAAATTTCGAAATAGTAAATATAAATGATATTCTGGATGATTCCATAAGATTGGTTGAATATGAATTCAAAAATAAACACATAAGTTTAGTAAAAGATTTTCAGGAGAAACCCAGGCCGGTTTTGGGCAATATTCAGTATTTAAATCAGGTTTTCATAAATATTTTATTAAACGCAATCCAGGCTACTGAAAAGCATGGTAAAATAGTGGTAAAAACATTTTCTGATAATGAAAATAATATGATCGAAATAGAGGATACAGGTACTGGTATAAGTAAGGATAATTTAGAAAAAATATTCAATCCATTTTTTACCACCAAAGGGAAGCAGGAAGGAACCGGTCTGGGTCTATCAATATGTTCTACAATTATTCGTGACCACGGAGGTAAAATTACAGCAGCCAGTAAAGTTGGGATCGGTACAATTATTGCGGTAATTTTACCGCAAACAGGAAAAATTTAACATTAATAATATTATGAAAATTTTAATCGTTGAGGATGAAGAACTGTTTCGAGTTTCTCTTTGTGACGACTTAAGGAGCAATGGTTTTGATGTGCAGGGGGCAGGTTCCGCCGAAGAAGCTCAGGAAAGAATCGGGCAGTCCCGCTTTAACGTTGTTCTGACTGATTTGCGCCTTCCAGAGAAAGACGGCGTAACCCTTTTAAAATGGATCCAGAGGAATCATGATAATACTACGGTAATCATAATGACTGCCTACGCCTCTGTACAGGCTGCCGTAAACGCCATTAAGCTGGGAGCATATGATTATATCACTAAACCATTCAGCATGGATGAATTACTCCTGACCCTGAACCGCATCCGGCAATATCAAATAATTGTTAATGAAAATATTGATTTAAAGGAGCAACTTAAGGTTCAGTATAAATATAAAAATCTGGTGGGAAAATGCAAGGAAATGGAGGATATTTTTGAACTGATTGACGTGGTTTCAAAATCGGAAAGTTCCGTGCTTATCAACGGAGAAACGGGGACAGGAAAAGAAATGATTGCCAACGCAATTGTTTCCAGCAGCCCCCGTGCCAAGGGACCCTACATCAAGGTCAGCTGTGCCATAATTGCCAAAGACCTGATGGAAAGTGAATTATTCGGCCATGTAAAGGGTGCCTTTACAGGTGCAATCAGCGATAAAAAAGGAAGGTTCGAGGCAGCTAACGGGGGTACAATATTATTAGATGACATTGACGATATTCCACTCGAACTGCAGGTAAAATTATTGAGAGTATTAGAAGAACATAGTTTTGAAAAAGTGGGCGGTACTAAAAAAATTAAAGTAAATTTTCGTGTTATTGCCGCAACAAAAGCCGACTTATTAAAGATGTCTGAGCAGGGTAAATACCGGAAAGACCTTTATTATCGATTAAATGTAGTACCCATAAATATACCTGCCTTGAGAAACAGAAAAGAAGATATTCCCTTGCTTATAGAACATTATTCTAAACTCCTTGCTCAAGGAGATCCCATAACTTTTTCGCCGGATGCATTTGGATTAATGATCGATTACTCCTGGCCCGGTAATGTTCGAGAACTTAAAAATTTAATCGAGCGATTGAGTCTGGTTACAAAGAATAAAAAAATATCCACCGCTCAACTTCCGGATGAATTACTCCGGACTTCCGTTTCCACCCCTGAAATAACAGGCGAAAATTCTCTTGAAAATGTACTGGAAGAAGTAGAAATTAATATTTTAAAAAATACACTTTCAAAAATGAAAGGCAACCAGACAAAAGCTTCCAGATTTTTAAATATACCCCTTTCTACCCTGCGCAGTAAATTGCAGAAATACGGCCTGTTATAGGCCGATCCCAAATTAGATAAAAATTCCTCGCCCCAACGATATATCGTTAAAAATACGACATATCGTTTGAACATTTAGTATTATAATATCTTAAATACCGATATTATTTAATAATTTCTGCCTGTAAACACGTTATATCCTATATATGTTTGCATTAATATTAATTATAAAACATTTTTGGCATAGTTATTGCAT
>JAZFSI010000235.1:0-6417 GCA_036446075.1 Fidelibacterota bacterium | reverse complement strand
AGAAAAAACAGGGGCAATAGTTCCAAGAGTCCCCATTTGGTACGTTAAAAATCCTGCTGATATAAAAAATGATGTTAAAATTGAGACCCATGTTTTTTTTCCATTAGTACCTTTTATCCCTGCCACGGTCAAATCAAGGGAGGGATTTCCATAAAATTCTGCCGCCAGCGCTGAGACTGCCAGGCGGGGATCAAGTACTTTTATCTGGGGTACGCTCAGGTCAAAATCACGGCCATTTGTAAGCACAGCCGCCGCACCATTATTTATGGCCTGGTTTATAAAATTATGCCCGTCATGATCCATCCCCTTGATTGCAATAAACAAATCACCTTTATTGATCTGGTCTGCACGGGATTTTATTCCCCTTATTTTCAGATCAGGGATGGATCCTGTTTCCATTGTTAATCTGGACATGAGTTTTTTTAATTTCACTTTATTGCAGCCCCATTGTGCATATAGATCCTGGTAAACATTTAGTTCCCGGTTTAGGGCTCTGCCACACCACCCGGCCTGATCCGGAAAACCTGGCTCTCAAACCAGAATTAACTAATACATTTTTGGCTTTACGGATGCTCATTCCCCTTAATTCGGGAACGCGGGCATACCCATCAGTATACGGCTCTTCAACTGCAAAAGAAGTTGATAAAATGGGCGCCGAATTACGATTTTCTATAATTGCACCAGCCAGGATAAGGTCTGGCTGATTTTTGTTTTTATCTAAATTATGGTAGCGGATGGAATCATCCATATTTATTATGCGTTCCATTACTCTTTTAAATAACGGGGCAGCGCTGGTACCTCCCCAATGGAGCCCATATTGAGGTTCATCCAGAATAAAAATCCCCACAATCTGAGGATCATCAGCTGGAAAAAATCCAGCAAAATTAGAAATGAAGCGACTTTTCGAATATGAATCATTGATATATTTATGGGCTGTGCCGGTTTTCCCGGCAACTGACCAGCCTTTTATGGCCGCTTCAACGCCAGTCCCGCTTTCTACAACCTGAACGAGCATGTCTTTTAATGTATTCATTACGTCCGGATTGGAAACTTTTCGGATAACTTCCGGTTTGTAATCGCTCTCAATTTTTCCTGCGGCAGATTGTATCTGGTTGATTATATACGGTTTCATCAAAAAACCGCCGTTGGCTATGGCAGAATAGGCCGAGGCCAATTGCAGAGCAGTTACACCAACTTCATATCCAATAGCTAGTTCCGCCAGGGAGATTTCACTCCATTCGGCAGGTTGACGCAGTATTCCCTGGGTTTCACCCGGGAAATCCAGCCCTGTTGGTGATCCAAATCCATAATTACGGGCGAAGCGATATAAGGTATTTTGTCCCAGTTTCTGGGCGATTTTTATGGTTCCTACATTAGAGGATTGAGCTATAATCTGAGTAAAAGTTAAAAGGCCGTATTTTTCATGGTCCGTGATTGTTTTTCCGGCAATTGTAAATTGTCCATTTTCACAATGGATTTCATCATATACATTTACAGTTTTAGTTGCTAATGCAGCCGTGGCAGCTATTATTTTAAACGTTGAGCCTGGTTCAAATTGATCTGTAACCGCACGATTCTTATGGTACTCCAATGGAAATGATCCAGGATCATTGGGATTGAAATCCGGAACAGAACCCATAGCCAAAATAGCTCCGGTCTGCGGATTCATGAGAATACCGATACCTCCCAAGGCTCTGGTGTTTTTTACACTGCGGTATAATTCTTCCTGGAGGATTGATTGATATCCCAGGTCAATTGTTAGTTGAACATTGGCACCATCCAGAGGTTGACGCACGGGAAAACTGTTTTTTGGATTCGCCCGTCCCCGGCCGTCCATTTGTTTTACCACCCACCCGTCGGTCCCTTGCAATTTCCGATCAAGCTGTTTTTCAATTCCGGATAAACCCGCATCATCAATGTTAGTATAGCCAATTATCTGGGACGCGATTTTTGAATGAGGGTAGGACCTACGAGTCTGGCGCTCAATTATTAATCCCGGAATTTCTTCAGTTAAAACCTTTTCAACATTTTTCCGTCTCAAATTTCTTTCCAGGTAAACGAAATTTGCTTTGGACTCAAGCTTATTTAGATAATACTCCTCGCTGCGGCCCGTGGATTCACTTATTATTAAGGCCAATTCATTTTTATCTTTAAATTTACTGGGATGGACGGCCAGGCTGTAATGTATAATATTTTGAGTAAGAGAAATATTATTACGGTCAAAAATATTTCCGCGCACATAGGGTAAAACTTCTTTCGTCTGGCCTTGCTGGAATCCTTTTTCACGGTACATTTCGCTATCAATTATCATGATATGGAACAGGCGCAGGGACAAACCGACCCAGGAAAATATTAAAATACAGGTCAGGACGATTATACGGGGACGAAATTTTAAATAGGTTTTAGTCAAAATAATCATCCACAATATCGTAATCCATATAAACAATCAAGGTTTCCGGTATTGCCACAACCATTCCCAATTCATTTCTGGCAACGGTGGTAAGCCTGTCAATCCTTTCCAGCGATGATATATCCATTTTAAGTTCATTGATGGAATTAACCAATTCAGTTGATACTCTGTCCTGAATATCAAGGGCGATTAATGTTTCGTCTATTTCAGTATATACCCATAAATAAACAATTAATCCGGCGATGGATAAAAAGGTTGTAAAAAAGAAAAGCAGAGTTTGAATAAAGTCTCTTTGTCTTTTACTGCGGCGTCTGTTTTGGCTGTTATTCATTAGCTTATCCTTTCTGCTGCGCGCAGCTTAGCCGCGCGGGAACGGCTGTTCCGATTTATTTCTTCTGCGGCAGGGCTGATTGGTTTTTTTGTTAAAATATTAATCCTGCCGGCCTGTTTCAATTTTTTAAAGGTGTGTTTAACCAGGCGGTCTTCAAGAGAATGATAAGATATTATCACCACTCTTCCGCCCACAGATAGAAAATCTATAAAAATATCCAAGTATTTTTCCAGGTAGTCTAATTCCTGGTTTACAGTTATGCGTAATGCTTGAAATATTCTTGCCAGGGTTCGATCCCTGTGCTGTGGTGCAGTACATCTGCGAATAGCTTCTTTAAGATCGGCCACGGAATTCAGAGGGTTGAAATTTTTAATAAAACGGGCTATTTTTCGAGAATTTCGCTCTTCTCCGTACTGATAGAATATATTTGCCAGCTCTTCAGCTGAAGATTTGCTGATTAATTCGGCAGCCGTAATACCAGTACTTGAATCAAACCGCATATCCAGTAATCCTCTGGATTGAAAAGCGAATCCGCGAGTCGCAGAATTTAACTGCAGGGATGATAAACCTAGATCCAGAAGCAGACCGTTCACGGATTTAATCCCGATCTGAGACAAAATGCGGGGGAAAGTATGGTAGGATTTTTTAAATAGAGAGAAACTGCCGCCTGCGGCACCGAAAATACCATTGCATATTTCCAGAGCCTGAGCATCGCGATCAATACCGATCAGTTTTCCTGAAGCGGTTAAAATATTTAATATTTCCAGGCCATGCCCACCGGCTCCAACTGTTCCATCTAAATAAATTCCTGATGGTTTGATCTGCAGATATTCCAGAACTTCCTGCACCATAACCGCTATATGATAAGAAGCTGGATTCTGAACAGGTGCGGAGATCATTAAAGTATAATTTGATTTGCCAATTCATCAAACTCAGCTGCGTTAATATCTTTTGTTTCCTGCTCGATTTTTTCAAGCTGGGCGGGATTCCAAATTTCAATTTTATTTACCATCCCGATAATGAGCACTTCATTTTCCAGACTGGCATAATCTATGAGGTAGGGAGTCAGAGCGATGCGCCCCTGTTTATCATATTTTACAGAAGCGGCATGACGAACTGTTGACCGGACAAAGGATCTGTTTACTTGTTTTAAGGAAGATAAGTGTTTTAATTGATCTTCGATCTGTTTCCAGGCAGCGGCCGGATAGACCCAGATACATGCATCCTGACCGCGGGTGATAACAAAAGTGCTTTCATTATCAGCGGAAAGAACCTGCCTGTATTTGGCAGGGATATTTATACGGCCTTTGGAATCAACCGAATAGGAATATTCACCAGTAAATGTATTTTGATTAACTGTCATGCCCGTAAATAAAGGGAGTTTTACCCACAACTACCCAAAATGTATATCCCAATACCCACAACAGTCAATAATAATTTTAAAAATAAAACAGATTAAAAAACTCATTTTTCAAGTATAAGAAAGAAACTTTTTTACCGGAACGTGAGCTGGAAACAGGAAGACCAAAAGGCTGAAGTGAGAAAAAATTACATATTATTCCCTCCGACTTCTGCCGACTGACTTCTGATTTCTAACTTCTGATCTATTGCTTTGACCCTGGTCAAAGCAATAGATCAAAGTTTGGGGATATAATGCTTGATTGTAACTGTACCTGTTTCTTTGGAGAGTGAAACAAATACGGGATGTTCCGATTTTTTAAAGTTTTTCAGTAAGGAACCGTTTAAATAAAGGGATACACCCTCGGATTGGTTAAAAAGCAAATTAATGGAATCGGAAAATCCATATAATCTATTATCTCCTGCCGGCAGCACATTTTCTATTATTTCGTCTACATCTTTTCTGGCCCGGTACCATACTCGCTGAGTGGCTACCAGTTTAATATTAAAAGGCGGATCAGCGCTGAATTGCTCAGTCAGGTTGGTGAGCAGATCAAAGTCGTTGGTTAGCTGAATATCGCTGATGCCGTCTGCTTCTAAAGTATAGGTAGAATAAAGTCCGCCGCCCGCGGATGGTTCGTCAGCGCTGATGGAGCGAATTATATATATGGAAAAAATCAATATGATTATTAAAATTCCGCCTTTTATCATGTCTGACCGTATTTTTTGCGGCGATCGATGCGAAAGCAGTAAATCCTTTGGGGGTAAAATGGTTTCCGGTTTTGTTTCCTGCTCAACTGCCAAAGGTTCATCCTGCTTTGAAGCCTTCCTCTGAAAATGTTCAAAATTTGCCAGAGATTCTTCTACATTACCTCCAATTTCGGTTACATAAGCCCGTAAAAAAAGACGGGCATAAGTAGGAGGAAGGATATCAAATTGACCTTTTTCTATTGATTTCAGATAATCCAGATCAATTTTTGTTCGATTTTGGATTTCTTCCAGGTTGATCTTATTTTTTCGCCTGAGAGCTTGTAATTCTTTATAAAATTCTTTCATTTTCTAATTTTTCTCCCCATAAAATTAAGCGGTATTTGTCTTGTTAAAAAACTCTTTTTATCAATTTTAATAATCCTCAATCAAATTTTAAGTGTAAAAAACTGCCGTGAAATTCCAGTACGGTTACAGGATGAATCTTACTGCAGGGTTGTCCATTTGAATTTATACTCCAGAGTCAGATAGGCATTATGACTGTTTATACGGTGGAAAACAGTTTCATCATTAAATCTTTCTCCGGGTAAAATTTGGTCTCCCAGGTTGAAATAGGCAAAACCTGAATCAACAATTTCGGTTTCATTTTTAGCAATTATTTCACATGAAACATTGTAACCGGGCGCCGAGCCCGCATTCTCGATTGTGATTAAAATAAAAGGGGCCTTATAATCTTTAAGACCTAAAGCTGTATTTACTACCATGAATTCCGGGCTTTCTCGATTATTATCTTCACAGGCGCAAAATAATATTAAAATCAAAACAGCAGAATTTAGATATTTTTCCATACCCAATTCTTGTTTATGGCCTTAAAGCGTTTGTAAAAGGCCGACAATGGGAATCCCATAACATTATAAAAACAACCATCTATTTTTTCTACACAAACAGCAAACCAGTCTTGAATTCCATAACTTCCGGCCTTATCAAAAGGCTGATAACGGTTTATATAATAGGAGATATCTGCTTTAGTCAGTTTTTTGAATGAGACCAATGTTTCAGTGTGAAAAGTTTCTGAAATGCCCTGGTTAATACCCTGCAGAGAAAGACCGGTTATTACTTTATGGCTCCGGCCCGAAAGGCGCTTAAGCATTTGTAAACTCCCGGTTTTATTTTTCGGTTTCCCCAGAATATCACCGTCCAAAACTACAATTGTATCTGCTCCGATGACTAAATGATCAGGCCTGCTGCGGGCAACCTTCAATGCTTTGGCCCGGGCATAATATCGGGCAAATTCTGAAGGAGGCAGATTTATGGAAAAATCTTCGTTAACCCGGCTTACGATCACTTCGAATTCAAAATCTATTTGTTCTAATAATTCTCTTCTGCGGGGACTCCCTGAAGCCAGAATTAGTGGTATTTGCTGAGAACCGTTCATTTGAAAGTTATCCAATTTAAGCAGAGTCTTAAAAAATTTATTAAGATTTCATTTATTAATCCCGCTATTTCCGCTATAGCTGAATCAGTTTAACATTATAATCATTCTGCTGCCTACCTGAATTTGGCCATGCGC
>JAZFSI010000234.1:0-5550 GCA_036446075.1 Fidelibacterota bacterium | reverse complement strand
CTTGTCATGAGGAGCCTAAAACTAATAAAGATTGTTTCACCTGTCATGAATCCCTGCTCGGTAAAACACCCGCTTCACATTTGTTTGCCTGGAAAGAAAATCATGGGCTGGAGGTCACAAATAACTGCTTTCAATGCCACCGGCAAGACAGCTGTGATGATTGCCATCTGAAGCAGCAATTTGAAAAAAAATCGCATCCGCCTGAATTTGATTACACTCACGGACAGGATTTTTTATCTTTTTCAAGTGATTGTGCCACCTGTCATGAAATGCCCGATTTCTGCAGCAGCTGCCATATTCAAATGTCTATACTGCCTTTAAGCCACGGCTTCGGGTGGGTTTTAAGTACGTTTCCCGGGGGCCTGCACGGCGAGGAGGCATTGGATAATCCGGACTTATGTCAGTTATGTCACCTCGAACCCCAAAGCAATCTTACTTGCCAGAGATGCCATGCCAATGATAATCATGAACATTAATATGGAAAAATCCGGATCTAAATTTCGTAATTCATTAACCCGGCTCCTGCCAAGCTTAATTTTGGTACTTGTCGCGGGCGGGGTGATCAGCTGTACGGATGTAAATAATGATAATAAGCAGCATGGAGAAGGCTGGACCGTGATGGAGGATCCAAATTTTCACGGAGCCAAGATCGCTGAATCAGGTTTACTCACCTGCCAATATTGCCACGGGGAGGATTTTAAGGGCGGTGAGGTCGATTTCAGCTGTTCCCGGAGCGCCTGTCATGTTGAAGCACAGGGAGTTGAGTCCTGCAATACCTGTCACGGAATTCTTTCTGACAGTACCTTTAAAAGTTTATGGCCTCATAGAGGAGAAACTATCCAGGAAAAGACTTCTCAAGAAACCCATTCCAAACATATATTAGGTTTGAACAATTTTAGAGATCCCTTGGATTGCAGCGAATGTCATCTTGTACCAGATAGCCTTTTTGCTCCGGACCATATAATAGAAAATGATTTTACGGCAGAAATTAATTTCGACAGCCTCGCTGCCGGAGAGAGCACTGGGCCAACCTGGGACGCCTCCGGTAAGACTTGCTCAAACATATACTGTCACGGTAATTTCACGCAGGGTAATAACCAACCTGTTAATTGGCTGAATCCTGTTGATATGAACTGTAATTTCTGCCATGATTCTCCCCCTGTCGATCATAATACTAACCTTACCAATTGTTCTATGTGTCATAGTTCCGTGGTGAACACTGATAATGAATCCATTAAAGACCTTACAAAACACATAAATGGAGAAATTAATTTTAACTGAAAAAACTATTTTCAGTTACTATATTAACTTTATTAAGTTATTAGGATATAAATATCATATTTAATTCATATTCTCATAAATGAATAAAAATAAAGAAAAAATACCAATTTTAGAAAATAAGACTTCCAGAAGAAATTTTATAGATTTTATCCTGGGAACTGCTTTAATTACCTGGATTGCCACCCTTGTTTATCCTGTCTTAAAATTTTTAGTTCCTCCTGAAGATACAATTATCTATGTAAATAGTGTGGAAGCAGGAACCATGACTGAATTCCCGCCCGGTTCCTCAAAGATCATTCGATTCGGGAGAAAACCGGTTATTGTTATTCGGAAAATAAATGGCAACTTCAGCGCCTTGGGCGCCACCTGCACTCACCTGGATTGTACGGTCCAGTTTAAAACCGATACTGAGCAAATCTGGTGTGCCTGTCACAATGGATTATTCGATACCAAAGGTAAAAATATTTCCGGACCGCCCCCCAAACCCTTGCCATCCTATCATGTTAACCTTAAAGATGATAAAGTGATCATTTCACTGGAGGATATGGTTTAATGAGTTTATGGAATTGGATAAACGAACGGGTTGATATTAAATCTGCAAAGAATTTTGCATTTAAAAAGAAAGTTCCGGTTTTTTACGGAAGTATCTGGTATTACCTGGGAGGAGTTTCTCTTTTTCTGTTTATAATCCAGGTAATGACCGGCATTTTATTGATCCTGTACTACCAGCCCGGGTCAGCCACAGCATTTGAAAGTGTTAAATTTATTGTCAGTAAAGTATCCTACGGATGGTTAATCAGGGAAGTTCATGCCTGGTCTGCGAATCTATTTGTCTTATTTGCTTTTTTACATATGTTTACTGTATTCTTTTCAAAAGCTTATCGAAAACCCAGAGAAATGACCTGGTATTCGGGTATGATTCTTCTGGTATTGGCCTTGGCTTTTGGATTCTCCGGTTATTTATTGCCCTGGAATGAACTGGCATTTTTTGCAACCAAAGTTGGTTCGGATATTGCCGGCGCCTTCCCTGTAGTCGGTGATTTTCTGTTACGTCTTTTGCGGGCCGGGGATGAAGTCACCGGTGCCACTTTGACACGTTTTTACGGAATCCATATTGCTCTGCTGCCGGCGATTTTTACCATGATTTTAGGACTGCATTTGGCTTTAGTTCAAATTCAAGGCATGAGCATTCCCCCGGAGTTGGAAAGAATCCCGGAAAAACATCGGCGCTACATGCCGTTTTTCCCGGATTTTGCCATTCGTGATGCATTGTTATGGTTGATTGTATTAAATATTATTGCTCTTTTAGCGGTATTTTTTCCCTGGGAGCTGGGAACCAAAGCTGATCCGTTGGCATCTGCGCCGGCCGGCATCAAGCCCGAATGGTATTTCATGTTTATGTTTGAAACCTTAAAATTAATTCCCAGCCATGTCATGTTTATTGAAGGTGAATTATTCGGTGTTCTATTATTTACATTTGGTGCCATATTCTGGTTTCTGGTCCCGCTGCTGGATCGAAAAGCACACCGCGGGGAACGGTCTCGGTTCTGGAAAGTCGTTGGGGTTGTTCTCATACTTTACATGATTATGATGACCTTATGGGGATATATCCAATGAAAGTGAAAATTATTCTATCATTATTTTTTACTACTGTATTATTTGCAGACATATCTGATGAAAACACATGTTTTGATTGTCATCAGCTAATGGATGAAGATCTGGAACAGAATGAAAAAGTATTTGAAAATATTTTGGAGGATATACATTTACAAGTAGGTTTAAGCTGCACAGACTGTCATGGTGGAAATTCTAAAACCGATGATGAGGATGAAGCCATGTGGGATGATCCGACTTTTCGAGGTAAAATTTCGAAAATCGACCAGCCGGAAATATGCGGATCCTGTCATTCTGATCCTCAGTACATGCGTCAATTTATATCCTCGGTTAAAACAGATCAAGTGAGCCAGTATTGGACCAGCCAGCATGGCAAGGATCTAAAAAAGGGGGTCGAGAAAGTCGCTGCCTGTACGGACTGCCATGGGTTACATGGAATTATTAAAGCCAATGATCCTCGTTCTAAAGTTTATCCGCTGAATTTACCTACTACCTGCTCCAGCTGTCATAGCGATCTAGAGTATATGGAATCATTCGGCATTCCCACAGATCAATATTACCTGTATAGATCATCAATTCATGGAACTTCCCTGCTCGACGAACAACACCTTAGTGCGCCGGCCTGTAATGATTGTCATGGCAATCACGGCGCTCTGCCGCCTGACGTTGTTCATATTGGTGATATTTGCGGTTCCTGCCATGTGAATAATAACGCACTTTTTCAGAAAAGCCATTTGAACGAGATTTTTTTAACAAGAGGTATTGGTCAATGCGAAGCATGCCATGGAAACCACGGGGTTAAATCTCCTACTGACGAATATTTAAATTGGGAACATGGTGCTGTATGCGTACAGTGTCATCAAACCGGCGGACTGCCAAAAGATTTAGCAGATTATTTTTATCATTCCATTGACAGTTTAAAGGGCCGGATAAAATTAGCACAAGATTTGCTGCATGAGGCCGAACAAAAAGGAATGGAAGTATCTGATCTGTATTTTTCCGTCGAGGAATCACAGAAAATGCTGATTCAGTCCCGGACAAATATTCACAGTTTTAATAAAGAATTCATTTCTAAAACAGCTGAGGCCGGGTTTAAATCTGCGGATCAG
The DNA here is from genome assembly GCA_036446075.1 of Fidelibacterota bacterium. Lineage (GTDB taxonomy): Bacteria > Fidelibacterota > Marinisomatia > Marinisomatales > TCS55 > JAZFSI01. Next base: position 1,546 of record JAZFSI010000234.1, on the reverse strand, counting down.
GCGATCGAGGGTGCTTCCGCAGCCCTTTTTGAATTCAATGACCGCCGTAAATGGTTGTTCTTATCGTCATTGATAATAACTATCCTCGCCACAACTGTGTATTTTAAAATACGAGATCTTGATCGCAGAGATTTAAGAAAAAATAAAACAAAGGGGGAAGAAGATGATTAAATATATGACAGTTTTATTGCTGGCAGCGGGGTTTTTAGGCGCCCAGGATTTCGAATATATTGGAACAAAAAAATGTAAAGCCTGCCACTCTTCAGCAAAAAAAGGCGCTCAATACAAATTATGGCTGGAAACTGGGCATGCCAAAGCATTTGATGTATTGTTTACGGATGAAGCAATAAAAATTGCCCAGGAAAGGAAATTGACCGTTACCCCTGATAAAGCACCGGAATGCGTGGAGTGCCATGTGGTTGGATTTGGTGCCGGCGGTTATGAAATATTGGGTGAATCATTCTGGAATCCCGATCCTGAGGATAAAAAAGCCGTAAAAGCTGTTAAACGTATGGAAAATTTAAAAAATGTCGGCTGTGAAGTCTGCCATGGTGCCGGCAGTGCATATCGTAAAAAGAAAGTTATGGATGGTATATATTCGGGGACTATGAATGCCGCTGACCATGGCTTAACCACCGTCAGCGAAAAGACCTGCCTGAGGTGCCATAACGATCGCAGTCCTTCTTTTAAATCTTTTGATTATGCTGAACGATCAGCTAAAATAGCTCACCCTTATCCGGAAGACATGCAGAAAAAATAATAGATTTTTTCTTGGGGACGTGGATTGTGAGTTTATGGAAAAGTGACGGGTGACGGGGAATTCACAGATTTTCCAGTGGAGTGACGGGTAAAAAATATTTCTACAAACTGTCAACTTCTAAGCATTTACATTTTTCGCACTGACTTCTGGAATCTGAGGACTGACTTCTTTCCCCGTTTGAATTCTGCCTGTCTTATTGGGAGCGCAGCCATGTAGCAAAAGGCCAACTGACTTTTTCGTAACTCATAACTCATAACTGAAAAAATTCGGTGAATTTTTTCAGCCCCCCCTTAATCTTCGAATCTTGCCTTTCTTAGTCCCACAAATACGTAAGTTAAAACACTGGCCAGCAGACCAAACAGCGGCAGAATAATAATAGAAATAACTACAGTAGCATTTTGCGCATCCTGAAGATACCTGGATAACCTAATCAGGTTAATAATCCAAATATTTACACCAATAAAAAGCAGCCAGATAATGGATATACTCATTATTTGAAGAAAGAGGATAAAGGGTGGTGTAACTTTTTTCTGCCTGTGCATCAGTTCGTCTCCCCTTCCATTTCACTCCCTGTATCCGGTAGATAAGAATCCAGTCTTTCTTTAGCCTCATCCAACCCAGTGCTTCGTCCCTCTTTTATCTCCCATATGGAAATCAGAGGAAATACTTTAGAAAAAAGTAAAAATAGAAAACAAAAAACAGAAATTCCCCCGGCAAATAAAGCCCATTCTGTTAAAGATGGGATATAGGGAGCGCTGATTATGGGCAGGCGCGGCTTAGACAGAG
>JAZFSI010000233.1:0-7732 GCA_036446075.1 Fidelibacterota bacterium | reverse complement strand
GACCCGTAATTAAAGGGAAACATTCCAAATACCTGGGTATTCAGTGATAAATTCAAGGAACCGGTAGTTCGGGCGGCAAATCCTTTTGTTTCAGTTTTCACAACCTGATCGGAAGAATCCAGAATTCCCGTAAATGTTTTATTAACCCAATCTGATCGTAATGATATACTGGGGTTAAGAGTTATATAACGAAATATTTTTTGAGGGGCGTTCATGGAAGAATTATGGCTCATTATATAATCCGAAAATGTTTCTACTTCAGGATCCCCGGATGAGTTCGTTTTCCAGCGGTAATCAATTATTGTGTCACCGAAAGCTTCTGATTCGTAAAATGATTTCAGACGGTTGTCAAACTTTGATCCATAACTGTATTTAATATTGTTAAACCATTTTTTCTTAACTTTTTTAGTGGGGAAAAGGTTGCGCTGGTTATGTGAAAAAGCCATTCTAGGCAGTGTGCTGTTTGTAATAACCAGCTGTTTTCCGGCTGCGCCGGGCCGTTGATAAAATACTTCCCCGGAGTCAATTTTCTTTTCTGCCATAAGATCCCTGGTGGATGATAAATTTATGCTGATACTGTTATTTGATTTAGTCCAGCGCTTGGAATATGTGGCATTTGAGACGGCCTGTTGATTAAGACGATTACGCTGGTCTATACCGGTCCTGCGGTTATAATCTCCGCTGCTGTAATAGCTGGCATTTACATTCAGATTTTGTGAATTCCTTAATGATTGTGAATGGTTCCAGCGGATGACATAATCACTTTTACGGTTTCCTAAACTATCTGAAAATAGATTACTTATGTCGCGCTCACTGCGTTTTGTACCGCTTAAAAAATTCTGCCTGCTTTCCAGAAAAAGACTGCCGGAATATTTATATCGTTTGCGGTAATAATTATTCAGTCTTAAGGTTAATCCATGGCGGTCCGCAAAACTAAAAGTTAATTTGGAGTCCCAATAATCACTGAGCGCCCAAAAATACCCCAATCCGTCAATATACTGCCCGCGCAGGCTGCTTTCGCCGTAAGCGGGCATTAACCATCCGGAATGGCGGCCGCCGCTTTTGTGGGGGAATACTCCGAAAGGTAAACCCATGAGCGGGATATCGGAAACATAGAGTACAATCGGACGTGCAACTACTTTATCTTCGGTTATCATCTTCATGCGCTCGCTGGCGAAGTGGAAATGCGGATCATCCAGACTGCAGGTAGTAAAGATGCTTTCCTCAATATAAAATACATCCTGATCTCTATTGCGGATTTCACGGCCGCTGTAATAACCGTCATCGGCCTTGGTTTTTCCTTTTATAACCCGACCGTGGCGGCTTTTTAAATTATAAATTAATTCTTTCCCAATCATGGGATCCTGGCCCTGCTCCACTATGGTAGGCAGGATCAGGGCATAGGAGCTGTCCCGGGGAGAACCGGGCAGCGCTTTTAGTAAATCAGATTTCCACTGAACATTGATGAATCCGGCTTTCAGATCCATATTGGTATATTCAATATGGGCCTGTCCGTGCAGTTCTGTTTCTTCAAGGTTAACATTATAATCGATGTCGCGTGCCGCATATTTAATGGGGCCATCCATTTCTGCTGCGCTTGAGTCCGGTTTATAAATACCTTGAGATCCCCCGGAAATAAAAATTCTCTGAATATTTCCGGACTCCAGATTTATGGTGATCGTATCACCGGAAGATTGATTGCTGCCCTGGTAAATCGAGTCTTCAAATATATGGTATAAAGTAGCAGCCATGCCTTCCAGTCGTAAAGAATCCAAGAGGCCGTCCTGGAAAAAACCACGCAGACTGGAACCGGACATTTCGTTGATAAAACCAACACTGCGGCCGCGGACTGAATCTCCTGCGCTTTTGTTCATCTTAAGACGACCTTCAATGGGATATTTTCCCCGTGCCTGCGCCGGAATGGTTAAACTTTGGAGTACTTCATCGGCATATTGCAGATATATTTCGTCACCGGCCAATGTTTGCCCATTTTCTGTTATTTCCGGCTTTATCCTTAATGTTGTTTTTCCCTGTCCGCGATCATAGACGGCCTCTCCGCAGGTAATCAGACGATCATCCTCCCGGATGGTGACATTCTCCCGGGCAGCATAGGATACTCCTTCAGTTTCCGTTTTTTTAATATATTCAATTCGCCGGGCATTAATGATTTGCCTGTCCTGTCTTAATTCCGCACTGCCCAGAGCTAATCCGCTATCTATACGGTTAAAATAAAAAAGAGTATCGGTTACCAGATTATAAGTGGAATCCCAAACATGAATATTACCAAAAGCTGTGATTTTATCGCGGGGAGAATCAAAATGCAGTGAATCGCAGGTTAAGGTTTGGTCATCTTTTGTAACCACCACATTGTTTACTAAAATGCCCTGTTCGGTCCTCTGGTTAAATTGGGCCGTCTCACAAGTTAAGATTGTATTATTTTTTTCAAACACCACGCTGCCTGTTAGAATTTGTACAGACATCCCATCCACGGTAATAGTTTCCAATAAATCCGCCCTTTTTAAATGCAGACGGTTATCTGTCTGGCTCAGGGAAAATGTAGAAATCAGATAGACTGGAATCAGCATTCTGAAAAAATATCCGGTTATATTTATATATAAATCTGTTTTCTTCAATATTAATTACCAGAGAAAAAACTGCTGAAACTTCATTCCCCGTATCTGTCCGGCCAAAGTTTCTTTAATCTGTTTTTAATAAATTTCTCATATCCTAAACCCGTTGGATCATAAAAGGTTTCCATTACATTCTCCGGGAAATAATTTTTTTCGATAAAATGTTCGGGATGGTTATGGGGATAATCATAATCCTTACCATAATCCAGGGCTTTCATCAAGCCTGTAACTGCATTTCTTAATTCCAGGGGAACGGGCGGGGAATCGTTTTGATTTACAAAGGACCGGGCTTTTTTGCCGGCCATATAACCAGCATTTGATTTAGGTGCCGCCGCCAGATAGAGAGTAATCTGGGATAAGATTATAGACCCTTCCGGCATGCCGATCATGTGTACGGCCTGGAAAGCTGAGGTAGCCATAATTAAGGCCCGGGGATCAGCATTTCCGATATCTTCAGCAGCAAGAATAATTAGTCTGCGGCATATGAATTCCGGTTTTTCACCGCCTTCCAGCATAACAGCCAGCCAGTATAGGGCCGCATCCGGGTCGCTGCCGCGTACAGATTTAATAAATGCGCTGATTGTATCATAGTGATAGTCACCCGTTTTATCATAAATTTGTGTTTTGCTCTGTAAAGCTTCCTTTAAAATATTTTCTGTAATCAGGCCTTTTTCAGTAGTAAGGCTTAGAGCCACTTCCAGGCTATTTAACATTTTACGTGCATCTCCGCCGCAGGACGCAATCAGCTGACCTCTGACTTCCTCCCCCAATTTTACTGCTTCTTTGGATAAAATAACGTCACTTTGGAATGATAAATCGAGGATTACGCCCAATTGTTCTTGAGTTAAAGGTTTAAGCGTAAGTACTCTGCAGCGGGATAGAAGGGGACTGATTACTTCGAAGGAAGGGTTTTCGGTCGTGGCTCCGATCAAAATTAGCAGGCCCTCTTCAACTGCGTGCAGCAATGCATCCTGCTGGGATTTACTGAAACGGTGAATTTCGTCAATAAACAGAATTGTTCTGCGCCCCAAATCCTGGTTGGAGCGGCTTTTCAAGATAATGGATCTTAATTCCTTAACGCCGCTGGAAACAGCGGAAATTTCGTGCAGTTCAGCCTGAGACTGCTTTGCCAAAATTCGGGCCAGAGTTGTTTTCCCTGTCCCGGGCGGTCCCCATAATATGATGGAAAAAAGATTACCGGTTTTCATTAATTTTGATAAAATGCGGCCTTCATCCGTCAAATGAACTTGCCCCACAAAAGAATCCATGGATTGGGGACGAACGCGATCCGCCAGAGGAGGCAGGTTTTTATTAAAAAGGGTTGGACTTGCTTTCATCGGTATTAATAACATTCATGATTTTATTTGACATCCATTCTATATGACCATCTAAAATTTACAGTAAATCTTGATCATTGTTTGTAAACTTCCGCTTCTTATTTGGGAGTTAAAACATGAAAAACTTAATTAAATGGTTATTTTTGGTCATGATAATGGCCGGATGCAGCGAAAAGGATGTTATGAAAGGTGAATTAATTGTAGAAGAGGTAAGGATGGGCGAAGGCGCCGAAGCAGTAAACCAAAGCATATTAACGGTGGATTATACTGGAAAATTAATTGATGGTTCAGTTTTTGATTCATCCAAAAACCCGGGCCGGACACCCTTTAGATTCACTCTTGGTGCAGGGCAGGTAATCAAAGGCTGGGACGAAGGTATGCTGGGAATGAAAGTTGGAGGAAAAAGAATATTGACAATTCCGCCCCATCTGGGTTATGGGTCCAGAGACATGGGAGTTATCCCTCCCAATTCTACCCTTATATTTGAGGTTGATTTACTGGAAGTAGAATAAGCATTTCCGTCTAATTTGAAATATTATTAAAACCACTTTGAAGGGGCTTGTCCAATTTTCCAATTGGAAATGGAGCCACCGAGAGGAATCGAACCTCCGACCCACGCATTACGAATGCGTTGCTCTACCATCTGAGCTACGGTGGCAAGGGGTAGGAAATTAAACCTTTTGTGTTTTCAATAAAAGTTTTTGAAAAAAAAATTAATTGAAAAAATATCTTTTAAAATATCAGAGAATTAGCTTGGATAGTTAAAAAAATTCTTAGAATTTTCAGGGGGATGGAATTGACGAAACTCAACCCGCTCTCAATATTTATGGTCCTGTTTATTGCGGCCGAAATAAATGCACAGGATTTTTCCATTTTCATTCTCCATACCAACAATACCAATGGAGCTCTGGAAAACTGTTATTGTCCTGATCATCCCCTGGGGGCATTAGAGAAACGAGCCGTATTTGTAAACCGGTTTATGGCCGAGAATCCCCATAGTATACTGGTTGACGCCGGGGATTTATTCACTCTTGCAAATAGGGATTTTAAGGACAGCCTGGTGGTCGAGGCCTATAAACTCATGCCCTACGACGCCATTCTTCCCGGGGATCAGGAACTTGTCAGGAAAGAAAAAGAACTGAGTGAGCTGCTGTCCATCACGGGAGCAACCCTGGTGGGGACCAATCTGGATAGTAAAATATCCGGACTTGTTCCCCATAAAATAGTCGAGAGAAACGGTATCAATATAGCCATTTTGGGAGCGCTGGACCCCTATGCCTTAAAATATTATCCCCAGGAAATTAAAGACAGGATAATACTTCGCGATCCGGTTGAAGCCGTTAAGGAAACCATGGATCTGCTGCAGGATAAAGCAGATATTTTTGTGGCATTGACCCATCAGGGTACAGATCTTGATGTGGAATTTGCCAGAAAGATCGATGGATTGGATATTATTATCGGAGCCCATAGCCAAACCTTGATCCGGAATCCTGAAAAAGTTAACGGTGCCTCCATATTTCAGGCTGGAAAAGACGGCTATTATGTAGGCATAATAGAAATGAAACTGAATGGTAAAAAATTACTTTCTGCAACAGGCAGAGTCGAAGCTCTTACTTTGGAAATGCCCGATGACCCCAGAGTAATGTCCATGATCACGGAATATGAGCAGCGTACGGGAAATATTAACCGTAGAAAATTACAAATATTAAAAGGAGAATGATGGAACAGCCAATTGAAGTTCTAACCTCAAACCCGGTTTATATGGCAGTTGCCGTAGTTTTAGCAATAATCATTTTATTCGGCCTGATCAAAAAACTAATTAAACTTGTTTTGATTGTCCTGAGTTTTTTGATTTTATGGGTAGCCTATATGGTAATGACAGGTGATAAGGTGGACATGGAAAGCATTAAGGAAAGTTTACAGTCAGGCGTTGAGGCTGTGGGAGAAAAAGTCAGTGATTTAGGAGAAAACGTGAAAGATACGGCACAGAAAAAGATAAAGGAAGAAACTGATAAAAAGCTGGACGATTTATTAGGCGATTAATTTTTCATTGGCCTTTCTAAGCCGGCCGGTAAGTAATTTAATTATACCCTGCATGATTTCCATATTGCTGCGCATGGCCTCGTAAAAACCTCCCTGAGAAATTTTAAATAAGGTGGTTTTTTCCAAAACTGTAGCATCTGCAGACCTGGGTTCCTTGTCCAAAAGAGCCATTTCGCCCAGGAAGGACCCTTTTCCAATTTCGGCCAGGTCCTTGCTTCCTTTATGAATGCGAACACTTCCGTCTACAACGATAAACAGTGAATCTCCATGGTCTCCTTCTTTAAAAATGGGAGTTTCTGCGTTCATCTGTACTTCTTCGGTTATTTGAGCTACATGGGACAAATCTTCCGTGGGAATATTTCGGAAAAGACTTATTGATTTAAGAATTATTGTTTTTTCTAAAGTAGAATACATGCTGAATAACTCTGGTTGAAATTTAAAGCGCTTTTGAGGAATGAATTCAAGATTACTGCCGTTTTTATTAATTTGTCTGCTGATGAGTTCCCGATTGGCTGAAGAATCTTGAATCTTGTTCCAATTCAACTTTTCTAATATGTTGAATTTATGGTGATTGAAAATGTAATCCAGAGCGATCACAGATTCCCACTTATTGGGAGAAAGGGCTGCCAGGGTTAAAATGCCGTCAAAATCCCGATGCAGATTTTTAAATACTTTGCGGCCGATTGCACTGCGTTCTTTTACGGTCATTGGTTCTATTATGGGATTAATAATTTCGCGCTCCTGTTTTGAAAATATATTTTCAAAAAATTCGAGCACCAGGGGTAGGCCCAGCACGTCTCCGGAAATAACAGTGTCGATATAACCATCCACAGGAGTATCGGGTACGTCCAGAATTCCCAGTTTAATCAAAGTGGGAATTCTACGCTTGATCTCAATTTCATAAAAATCCTGTAAAAAAAGAGCATCTTGACCTTTCGGTAATAAATTGAGTATTTCATTAAGATCGAATATCTGATGAGCAAGTTCCCAGGTTTCGGCAGCTAATTCTTCCAGGATCTCAGGGGGTAAATCATTTTCTTTAGCGAGAGCTAAAATTGAATCAATACATTCGCTGTAAAGGGGAAAATCATTACGATCGAGCTGATTCAGTAAAAGTTTCAAACTGATAAGGTCAGGATAATCTTTTAAGGTTCGAATTAAACCGAGCTTCTGTTTTCTGGGTAAATCCTCCTGTTCAAATGATTTTTGCAGGTTTTCAATTACCAGGGAATTCGGGAATATTTTTAATACGCCCCGGGCAGCAGGCTCTGTTTGATGCGAATCAAGATTGGTAATAACAGCAGGCAGGCAGGCTTCGTCTTCTCTCGCCTTGGCAATGGACAGAGCCGCATTGGATAGCAATGATGATTTTGTCCTTAGGAATTCTATCAATTTTTCTTTAGACAGAACATGCGTGTTGTGGGAGAGATTTTTCAGGGCTATTACTTGATCTTTTTCATTTGCGCTGTCCAGCATGGCAGTTAGTATATTTTGAGCATTAATCTTAGAATCGCTTTGCAGATTTAAAATCGCAGCGGCAGAAGCCGCCCGCGTTTCTAAATCCGTATGTGATAAAAAATTCTCCAGGGTAGGTATAATACTTTCGATTTTTCTTTGTCCTGCAATTTGAATGGCGGCATTGGAAACGCCATTATCCTCTGATATGGCGTCCAGGATACTTTGATCAGATAATATATTAGTATCATCCCAGGCCAGGGCCAG